>VAYD01000046.1:0-1335 GCA_005883905.1 Actinomycetota bacterium | reverse complement strand
AGGACGGGGCGGAGACCGACCTGGACCTCGGCCACTACGAGCGCTTTACGTCGACCAACACGACGCGCGCGTCGAACGTCACCGCCGGCGGCATCTACAACGCGGTCATCAAGCGCGAGCGCCGCGGCGACTACCTCGGCGGCACCGTGCAGGTCGTCCCGCACATCACCGACGAGATCAAGCACCGCATCCGGCTGATCGCGGAGACCAACGACGTCGATGTGGTCATCACGGAGATCGGCGGCACGGTGGGCGACATCGAGTCGCTGCCGTTCCTCGAAGCGATCCGGCAGTTCCCGGTCGACGTCGGCCGTCGCAACTGCATGTACATCCACCTGACGCTGGTGCCCTTCATCGGCCACGCGGGCGAGCTGAAGACGAAGCCCACGCAGCACTCGGTCAACGAGCTGCGGCGCATCGGCATCCAGCCGGACATGCTGCTGTGCCGCTCGGAGCACGCGCTCAGCGACGACATCCGCAAGAAGATCGCGATGTTCGCCTCGTTGCCGCCCGAGTACGTCGTCTCGGCCAAGGACGTCGACAACATCTACAAGGTGCCGCTGTGGTACGCGCACGAAGGCGTCGACGATCTGATCGTCGAGCACTTCGGCCTCGACGCGGCGCCGCCGGACCTGCGCGAGTGGGAGTCGATCTGCGAGAAGGCCGACGCCGCGTCGCAGCCGGTCAAGATCGCGCTGGTCGGCAAGTACGTGGCGCTCGAGGATGCCTACCTCTCGGTCGTCGAGGCGCTGCGCCACTCGGGCTTCATGCACGGCACCAAGATCGACATCGAGTGGGTGGACTCGGAGACGCTGGAATCCGACGATCACGCGCTCGAGCGCTTGGGCCGCGCCGACGGCATCCTCGTGCCGGGCGGATTCGGCGGCCGCGGCATCGAGGGCAAGATCCGCGCGGCGCACGTCGCGCGCGAGCGCCAGATCCCGTACCTCGGGGTCTGCCTGGGCATGCAGATCGCCGTGAGCGAGTTCGCCCGCCACGTCGCGGGCATGCCGGGCGCGAACTCGACCGAGTTCGACATCGAGACCGAGTGGCCCGTGATCGACCTGCTGCCCGAGCAGAAGGAGGTCTCCGACCTCGGCGGCACGATGCGCCTGGGCGCCGATCCGGTGAAGCTGCACGAGGGCACGCGCGCGCGGGACCTCTACGGCGAGGCCGTGATCTACGAGCGCCACCGGCATCGCTACGAGGTGTCGATCTCGCTGCGCAAGAGGCTGGAGGCCGCGGGACTGGTGGTGTCCGGCACGTCGCCTGACGAGCGCCTCGTCGAGATCATCGAGCTCAGCGACCACCCGTTCTTCGTCGCCTCGCAGTTCC
>VAYD01000508.1 GCA_005883905.1 Actinomycetota bacterium | reverse complement strand
GGCCGGGCAAGGAGCTCGGCGCGAAGCTCACCGGCGCAAGCGTCTACGACATCCCGCCCGGCGAAGCGCTGTGCCCGTACCACTACGAGTACGCCGAGGAGGAGTGGGCGCTCGTCCTCGAGGGCACCGCGACGCTGCGCACGCCCGACGGGAGCGAGCCGCTGCGCCCGATGGAGCTCGCGTTCTTCCCGACCGGTCCTGACGGCGCGCACCTGATCCGCAACGACACCGACCAGCCGCTGCGGGTGCTGATGTTCTCGAACGTCGTCCATCCGGCCGCCACGGCCTACCCCGACAGCGACAAGGTCGGCGTATGGACCGGCTTCGAGGGTGAGGACGTGATGGTCGAGCGCTCCGCCAACGTCGGGTACTTCCACGGCGAGACGTGAACGACGCGCTGCTGGACTGGTACGCGGCCAACCGCCGCGACCTGCCGTGGCGGCGCACCACGGACCCCTACGCGATCCTCGTCTCGGAGGTGATGCAGGCCTGGCTCGACCGCTGGTCGACCGCGGCGTCGCTTGCCCGGGCGCCGGTCGCCGACGTGCTGAGCGAGTGGGTCGGCCTCGGCTACAACCGCCGCGCGCTGCGGCTGCGCGAGGCGTGCGAGGTCGTGGCGAAGCACGGCTGGCCCGACGACCTCACCGAGCTGCCGGGCGTCGGGCCGTACACCGCCGCCGCGCTGGGCGCGTTCGCGTTCGGGCGCGACACCGTGGCGCTGGACACCAACGTGCGCCGCGTGTTCCGGCGACTGGGGTGCGAGCTGAGCCCGCGGGCGGGGGAGGGGCCGCTCTTCAACCAGGCGGCGATCGAGCTCGGCGCGCTCGTGTGCCGCGCCCGTGCCCCTCGCTGTGACGCCTGCCCGCTGGAGCCGGAGTGCGCGTGGGACGGCGACCCCGAGGTGCAGCGGCGGCCCGCCGTGCGCTTCGAGGACACCGACCGCTGGGTGCGCGGCCGCGTCGTCGCGGCGCTCGCTGCGGGTGACGCGCTGCCGGCGGTCGAGGCCGAGCGCCTGGAGCGCGCGCTGCAGGGCCTCGTGCGCGACGGGCTCGTGCAGCGCGACGGCAAGTCCGTGCGGCTAGGCTAGGCGCATGTCGCTTTCCGAGTCCGCTTCCTCCCAGGTGCAGGCGATTCTGGAGGCTGCGGAGACCAGCGCGGCCGCGATCAAGCGCGAGGCCGAGGCCGAGGCCGAGCGCATCCGCAGCGCCGCGCGCGAGACGCAGCAGGCCGACGTGTCAGGCCTGCTCGAGATGGTCGCGAAGCTGCGCGAGGACCTCGACGGGCTCGAGGCGCGCGTGAAGGCCGTTGCCAAGGAGGACGCGCCGGCGCCGAAGGTGGCCGCTCCCGAGACCGCGAAGACGACGCGCGCGCCGAAGGCGCCGCCCGCGCCCCCGAAGGACGAGGAGACCGCCGAGGGCGCGCGCCTCATCGCGCTCAACATGGCGCTCAGCGGCGAGCCGCGCGAGGCGACCGACAAGTACCTCGCGGAGAACTTCGACCTCAGCGATCGCGAAGCGCTGCTCGACGAGGTCTACGCAAGCATCGAGGGGTAGCGATCCGCCGGGCCCTCGCCGAGCTCAGCTTCGTGGCCTTTGCGCAGCAACCCACAGGTGGGCCTGTGGAGCCACTGCCCAGTTCGCCCCCACAAGCCGCGCCAGCTGCCAGGCGAACGCGGCGACGCGGCCCTCGTAGGGGCGCGTGGGCTGGAAGAAGCGCCGCGTCGTGCCGAAGCCGGCCGCCCGCAGGTCGCGCTTGAGCCCGCGCAGCGTGAGGCCGCGCTCGAGCCAGCCGCGCTGCGCTCGGACGCGCCGCGCCTCGGGCGAGAACCGGTGCAGCCAGGTCGGCTCGGCGAGCACGAGCCAGCCGCCTGGGTTCAGCCGCCGGAAGATGCCGTCGAGGGTGGCGCGCTGCGCGCGCGTGTGGTGCAGAGCGTCGAACACGAGCGCGAGGTCCGCCGGCGGGCCGTCGGGCAGCGCGTCCATGTCGGCCACCTCGAAGCGCGCCGTGGAGCTCCAGCGCGCCGCGCGCTCGCGGGCGACCTCGACATTCGCCGGCACGAGGTCGAGTCCGAGCGCGTCGAACCCGGCTTCGGCGAGGAAGAGCGTCGTCCAGCCGCTGCCACAACCCACATCGATCGCGCTCGCGCCGGGTTGTACGCCAAGACGATGCAGGATCTCCGTGACGGTGGCCCACTCGACGAAGTGCGCGGCGTCCCAGCCGAACGGCTTCGAGGTCTCGGCGGCCATGAACTCCGGCGTGCGGCTGGTGATCTCTGCGTGCTTGTGGTCCATCGCGGGGCCGATGCTAGCCTCGGGCCGGTGCGCCGCCTCGCCCCGCTCGCGCTGCTGATCCTTGCGCTGATGCCGACCGGCGCACCGGCCCAAGGGCTGCCGAAGGACTTCTTCGGGATGATGGTCAACGGCCCGCTGGACTCGCCGAAGACCGACCGATCTGATGGCCGAGGACGCGGTGATGCACGCGGCCGGCGTGGAGAGCCAGCGGATCCCGTTCGACTGGGACCTGATCCAGCGCGACCCCGACGCGTCGCCGGACTGGAGCGGCACCGACGGCAAGGTGCTCGCCGCCGCGGCCAACGGGATGAGCGTGCTGGCGCTCGTGATCGGCTCGCCGCCGTGGGCCTCGACGCATCCCGACATCCCGCTCAGCCCACCGAAGGACCCGTCGACCTACGGCAACTTCCTGCGCCTCGCGATCGCGCGCTACGGCCCGTTCGGCACGTTCTGGAGCGAGCACCCGGAGGTCGCGCCGATCCCGATCCGCGACTGGCAGGTCTGGAACGAGCCGAACCTCTCCGACTACTTCTCCGTGCAGCCCTTCGCCAAGCCGTACGTGCGCCTGCTGCGCGCCGCGCGCAC
>VAYD01000045.1 GCA_005883905.1 Actinomycetota bacterium | reverse complement strand
CGGCGTCGAGCACAAGGCGATCGCCGCCTACGAGCACGGCGACCAGGACGCGGCGGATGCCGCCAAGGAGCACGACCGCTGCGGCTCGCACCTGATGGCCCCGCTGCTCGCCGCGAACGTCGCGGGTGCCGCGCTGCTCAAGAAACTGGTCGAGCGTCCACGGCCCGTCCACGGCGCGGCGCTGTCGCTGGCGTCGGTCGGGCTGGCCGTCGAGGTGTTCGCCTGGAGCGAGCGCCACAACGCCTCGAAGCTCGCGAAAGCCCTGCGTGTTCCGGGGCACGAGCTGCAGCGCCTGATCGGCACGCGCGAGCCCACGGCCGAGCAGCTCGAGGTCGGCCGGGCCGCTCTGGGAGAGATCGTGCGGGTCGAGGGGTGAAGTTGCGGGAGAATCCGCCGATACTTGAAGGGTGACCCAGGGCGCCGTGCAGCAGACCAGCAACGACATCCTCGACGCGCTCAGCGCCCTCTCGCAGCAGCTGCACCAAGCGGTGCTCGTGCCGGTCGCCGGCGGACCGTCCATCGCCGAGCGCGTGCAGAACTTCTTCTCCCAGTGGGCGACCGTCCTGACGGTCGTCTTCATGGCGGCGATCGTCTACGTCCTGTGGCGGACGCTGAAGATGATGCCGAAGACCAAGCCGGTCCAGATCAAGCCCCAGGCGAACCTGGAGGTCGGCTGGGACGACATCGCAGGCGTCGACGAGGCCAAGTACGAGCTGCAGGAGGTCGTCGAGTTCCTGCGCGATGAGAAGCGCTTCAAGAAGCTCGGGGCGAAGGTCCCCAAGGGCGTGCTGCTGCACGGGCCGCCCGGCACCGGCAAGACGCTGCTTGCCAAGGCCGTCGCGCAGGAGTCCGGGGCGCAGTTCTTCTCGCAGTCGGCGTCCTCGTTCGTCGAGATGTTCGCCGGCCTCGGCGCCGCGCGCATCCGGCGCCTGTTCAACGAGGCGCGCAAGCACGCGCCGGCGATCATCTTCATCGACGAGCTCGACGCGGTCGGCGGCCGTCGCGGCTCCGACATCTCCGGCGAGCGGGAACAGACGCTCAACCAGCTGCTGGTCGAGATGGACGGCTTCGCCAGCTCGGACAAGATCGTCGTGATGGCGGCGTCGAACCTGCTCGAGAAGCTCGACTCGGCGCTGCTGCGCCCGGGACGCTTCGACCGCCAGGTCTTCGTCTCGCCGCCAGACGTGCACGGGCGCGAGAAGATCCTCCAGGTCCACACGGCCAACAAGCCGCTGGCCGAGCACGTCAAGCTGATCGAGGTCGCGGCGCAGACCAGCGGCCTGACCGGCGCGGACCTCGCGCACATCGCAAACGAGGCCGCGATCCGCTGCGCGCGCCGCCACGGCAACGCGATCTCCAAGCAGGACTTCGACGGGGCGCTGGAGCGCATCGTCGCGGGCGTGCAGTCCAACACGACCCTCAACGACCACGAGCGCCGCGTCGTCGCCTACCACGAGGCCGGCCACGCGCTCTGCCGCGAGCTGCTGATGACCACCGACCGCGTGCACAAGATCTCGATCGTGCCGCGCGGCCAGGCGCTGGGATACGTGATGAACCTGCCCGACGAGGACTCCTATCTGAAGACGCGCGAGGAGCTCGTCGACCAGATGACCGTGCTCCTGGCGGGACGCGTCGCCGAGCAGCTCGTCTTCGGCGCCGTCACCACCGGCGCCGCCAACGACCTGCAGCGCGTCAGCGAGATCACGCACGCGATGGTCCATCAGTACGGCATGGGCTCGCAGACGTCCGCGCCACGCGCGGTGGTCGAGTCCGAGGCGGTTTCAGACCTCACCCGCCGCATCCGCGACGAGGAGCAGCAGGAGCTGGCCTACGAGGCCCACCGCCACGCCCATGAGCTGATCACGGTGCACCGACCGACGCTCGAGCGCTTCGCCCAGGAGCTGCTCGAGAACGAGGTCCTCGAGCGTCCCCAGATCGACAAGATCATGGACGGCGTCCCGCGCATCGAGCGCCGGCCGGCCCGCCCGGACCTGCGCGTCGCGGCGGCCTCGAAGCAGCCGCCGCCCGGACAGGACTCCTAGGCCGCAGCCGCCAGCTCGCGCTGGTGGTCTGCCAGGCGCCCGACGATCTCGGAGAGCCGCTGGTTCAGCTCGGGCTCGATGAGGCGCCCGTCCTCACCGAAGGCCTCGTCGGCCTGGCCGAGGGGGAACTCGTCCTCGAGCACTTCGGCCCCGGCGATGCTGAGCTCGATGCACCGACCACGGCGGTGGGCTTGTGCTTCAGCGCGTTTTCGCCGTAGGGGCGCGAGGCCCAGTCGATCGCGTTCTTCAGGCCACCAGGGATCGAGCCGTTGTACTCAGGCGTCGCGATCAGGATGGCATCGGCCAGGCGGATCGCGCCGCGCAGCCGGCGGGCGGCGACGGGCGGGGCGACGCCGTCGTCGTCCGGGTCGTAGATGGGCAGCTCCTTGACGACAGAGGGATCCAGGAGCTCCACCTCCACTCCGGACGGGGCCAGTTCGGCCGCCGCCCGAAGCAGACGTGTGTTCAGGGAGTCCCGCCGCAGGCTGCCGCTGATGGCGAGGACCTTCATGACTACCCCTCGGCCTTGACGAGCTCGGCCTCGACGACGATCTTGACCTCGTTGGCGAGGGCCTTGCCGCCGCTGGGGAGCTCGGCCTGCCAGTTGAGGCCGTACTGCGTGCGGTCGATCGCGGTCTCGAGCGCGAGGCCGAGAACCGGCTGGCCGCCCAGGCCGACGACCGGGCCGCTGAGCGTGCCCTTCGCGACGACGTGGTTGGTGATGCCCTTGATCGTCAGCTCACCCTCGACCTCGACGGTCTCACCGTCGACGCGGACGGCGCTTGAACGGAACGCGACCTCGGGATGCTTGTCGGCGGCGAAGAACTCGTCGGCGAGCAGGTGGCCCTTGAGATCCGCAAGACGGACGTTGAGCGACTCGACCTTGGCCGAACCCTCGATCGAGACGGTCTCGCCGTCGGATACGGCCGTCACGGCGACGTCGTCGAAGGAACCGCGGAACAGCTGGACGCCGTTGTGGCGGACCTGGAAGCCGAACGTCGAGTGGATCGGATCGGCGATGTACGTGCCGGCGGGCAGTGTGGTGGTCGTAGCAGTGGCGGACATTTGGGACTCCTTGTTGAGAGCAGATCCGGACCTCAGTCCGGTTGATGCGGATATGGTAGCATAAGCGGACCGTGGTCCACAAGTCCCCCTCAATTACCCTTCCGGCCATGGATCTGCCGGTCGTTCAGCCGCCCGCCGTCACGGAACGGGCCGATGCTGCGCGCAACCGACAGAAGATCCTGTGCTCGGCGCGCCGGCTGATCGCCGAGCGCGGGCTCGAGCACGTCTCGATGGACGACATCGCGGCCGACGCGGGTGTCGGCAAGGGCACGCTCTTCCGCCGCTTCGGGGACCGCGCGTCGCTCGCGCACGCGCTGCTCGACTCGACCGAGTCGGAGTTCCAGGAGCAGCTGATCCGCGGCGAGCCGCCGCTGGGCCCCGGCGCGCCGCCGTGCCAGCGCGTGATCGCGTTCGGCGAGGCGATGATCGACCTCTGCGTCGACCGTCGTGACCTGATGGCCGAGGTGCAGGCGGGCCCGCGCTGGCTGCGCACGAACATCTACTCCGGTTACCGCGCCCACCTCGCGTACCTGGTCGCCCAGGCGGCGCCGGAGCAGGACGCCGAGTTCGTCGCCGACACGCTGCTCGGGGTGCTGCGAGCGGACCTCGTGAACCACCTCGTGACCGACCGCGGGATGGAGGTCGAGCGCCTCAAGGACGGCTTCCGGGCACTGGCCACGAGCTTGCTTTCATAGACTCCCGCGCTCAAGTGTTCGCCCGGATCGACCACATCGGCGTGGCCGTCGACGACCTCGACGCGGCGATCGCGCTGCACGAGCAGACCTACGCGATGACGCTCGCGCACCGCGAGACCGTGACCGAGCAGGGCGTCGAGGCCGTGCTGTTCGACGTCGGCGAGAACCACGTCGAGCTGCTGCGCCCGCTGGCCGGCGACACGCCGGTCGGCAGGTTCCTGGCCGCGCGCGGCCCGGGCCTGCACCACGTCGCCTACCAGGTGGCCGACATCGACGCCACGCTGGCGGCGCTGAAGGCTTCCGGGATGCGCCTCATCGACGAGACGCCGCGCACCGGCATCCGCAACTCGCGCGTCGCGTTCGTGCATCCCAAGAGCTCGGGCGGCGTGCTGACCGAGATCGTCCAACCGGCGGAGGGCCATTGATGGAGAAGGTCACGATCGGCTTCTTCGGAGGCGCGCTGTCGCTGCGCGTCACCACCGAACAGCTCGACAAGCTGCTCAAGGCGCTGCCGTCCGGCGGCTGGCACGACATCGAGGCCGAGGACGGCTCGGTGCGCGTGAACCTGGCGGTCGTCGTGTACGTGCGCACCGACCGCGAGAAGCACACCGTCGGATTCGGCATCTGAGCCTTCGCGACCTCGACCTCGCCGGCTTCCGGCTCGTGCGGACGGCCGGCCACACGCCGTCGGCAGAGCGGGCCGTCGGCGCGTTCTCGTCGCTCGGCGAGCACGGCGCGCTGTGGATCGCCCTGGGGCTGCTCGCCGCGGCGGCCGACCGCCCGCAGCGCGGCGCCTGGGCGCGCGCGGCGGGTGTCGTTGCCGCGACGTACGGGCTGAACACGGGGCTCAAGTTCGCCTTCCGGCGCCGGCGCCCGCGGGTCGACGGCCTGCCGCCGCTCGTGGGTACGCCGACCGAGCTGAGCTTCCCGAGCGCGCATGCGGCGACGTCCTTTTGCGCGGCGCGCCAGTACGCCCGCCTCGGTGCCCCGGCTGCGCCGCTGCATGCGCTCGCCGTCGCGATGGCCGCGTCGCGGCTGTACCTCGGCGTGCACTGGCCGTCGGACATCCTCGCCGGTGCCGCACTGGGCGCGACGATCGGAGCGGCCGCGTGAAGGTCGGCATCGTGGGCATGCCCAACGCCGGCAAGTCCTCGCTGTTCAACGCGCTGACGCGCGCGGGCGCCGAGGCCGCGAACTACCCGTTCACGACGATCGAGCCGAACGTCGCGATCGTGGCCGTGCAGGACGACCGGCTCGACAAGGTCGCGGCGACCGTCGGCGCGTCGTCGGTCGTGCCGGACACGATCGCGTTCCACGACATCGCGGGCCTGGTCGCGGGGGCCAGCAAGGGCGAAGGTCTCGGCAACAAGTTCCTCGCCAACATCCGCGAGACCGACGCGATCGTCCACGTCGTCCGCGCCCACCACGACGAAAACGTGATCCATCCCGAGGGCTCGGTCGACCCGCTGCGCGACATCGAGACGATCGACACCGAGCTGATCTACGCGGACCTCGAGCAGGCCGAGCGCCGCCACGAGCGCGTCGTGCGCCAGGCGCGCGGCGGCGACAAGGCGGCGATCGCCGAGGAGGCATGGCTGGGCGAGGTCGTCGAGGCGCTGCAGTCCGGGCGTCCGGCACGGACCGTCGCGGTTCCAGAGGCAGCGCCGAATGCCATGCGCGACCTCTCGCCGCTGACGGCGAAGCCGGTCCTGTTTGTCGCCAACGTCGACGAGGGCGACGACGAGGTGCCGCCGGAGATCGCGGCCCACGCCGCCTCCCACGACGCGCGCGCCGTGGCGATCTCCTCGCGGCTGGAATCCGAGCTCACCGAGCTCGACGACGAGGACGCCGCGGCGATGCGCACTGACCTCGGCGTCTCCGAGTCGGGTCTGCGCCGCGGCCGCAGCGCCTGGCACGCCGCCGGCGACATCCACTCCGACATCCAGAAGGGCTTCGTCCGCGCCGAGGTCATCGGCTGGCAGGAGCTCGTCGCTGCCGGCGGCTACGCGGCCGCCCGCGACCGCGGCACCCTGCGTCTCGAGGGCCGCGACTACGTCATGCAGGACGGCGACGTGATCACGGTCAAGTTCACGCCGTGACACTCAGGGGTCTGACCCCTCAGTGACAGGCAGCTGCACGCCGGCGGCCATCAGGGCGCCGCCGAGCGTGCCGAGCAGGAGGCCCAGGACCTGGCCGCGGTCGAGGTCGCGGTGGGCGATCCAATCCAGGCAGGCGCCGTCCATGAACCACAGCCAGCCGCGGACCGCTGTACGGGCTACGGGGGTGGTGGCGCCGATGCCCGCGAGGATGCGGTCGACCGTCGTCGCGCGTACGCCCTCGACGATCTCGCGGACCTCCGGAACCGTCGCTGCGCTCTGCAGCAGCTTCTCGTAGGCCTCGGAGTTGTCCTCGATCCACGCGAGGTAGGCGTCGATCGCGGCGGTCAGCGCCTCGGCCGGCGGCAGCTCGGGATCCGGCTCGACGCGTCGGCGCAGCTCCTCGGCGCCGCTGGCGAGCGTCGCCACGAAGTAGTCCTGCTTGCTCGGGAAGTAGTGGTACAGCAGCGCCTTCGAGATCCCCGCCTCGCGCGCGATCTGCGCCATCGAGATCTCGTCGTACGCGTTGCGCGTGAAGAGGTCCGCGCCGAGCTCGAGCAGGCGTCGGCGGCGCTCGTCGTTCTCCAGCCGGGTGTAGGCGGGTCCGCTCACAGAGCGAAGTATAGACGGTTTGTTGACCGCCGGTCAGTAGCCTGTTACCGTCCTTGTCGACCAGCGGTCAACAAGTGAGGAGAAGGCAATGGTCAACGAGGAGTTCGAGCAGGTCCTGGGTGGCAAGGTGCTCGCATGGGTGGGCGCCGTCGCGGTCGTCGCGGGCTTCGCGCTGCTGTTCGCGATGGGGATCTCGCAGGGGTGGATCGGCGAAGGCGCACGGACGCTGATGGCAGCCGGCGTCTCGCTCATGCTGCTGCTGACGGGCGTGTGGCTCCACGAGCGCCGCGGCCATGCACAGGCGGCACGCGCTGCTGCCGCGACCGGCATTTGCGGCCTCTTCATGAGCGCGACGGTTGCGAGTGCGCTCTACGAGCTCGTGCCGGCCGCGGCTGGTCTCGTGCTGGCGTTCGCCATCGGCGCGCTGGCGACGGCGCTCGCGTTGCGCTGGTCGTCGCCGCTGATGGGCGCCCTCGGCATCGCGGGGGCCGTGCTCGCCCCGGTGCTCGTCGGGGCGCCGAGCACGACGACCACGATCGTGTTCGAAGCCGTCGCGGTCGCGAGCGCGGTCGGCGTGCTGCTGTGGGCGCGCTGGGACTGGCTGCTGCTGACCGTGATCGGGCTGAGCGCGCCGCAGTGGCTCGCCTGGCTCTTCCACACCGAGTCGCCGGTGGCCGTGATCGTCGTCTCGGTCGTCTTCGGCAGCCTGTACGCCGCCGCCGCGCTCGGGTTCGAGCTGCGCGCGCCGTCTCAGAAGCTGCGCCTTGCATCGTTGGGCGTCGTCGCCCTCAACGCGCTGATGCTCGGCGTCGCGGGCTGGCTGCGCCTGAAGGCGCTCGGCCACGACGACCTCGCCCTGATGTGGCTGGCGTTCCTCTCGTTGGCCCACCTCGCCGGGGGCCTGGCCGCGCACCGTTCGCGGCGCATCACGTCGGACCTCGGCCTCGTCTGCCTGTCGATGTCGGTGCTGCTCGCCGACGTGGCGTTCGCGTTGACCGTCGACGGGGCTGCCCGAGCGGCCGGCTTCGCGGTCGGCGGCGTCGTGATGGCGCTGCTCGCCCGCCGCCACGGCGGCGCCGACGGCGTGCTCGCGCAGTACGGCCTGGGCGGGCACATCGCGGTCTCCGCGCTACAGGCCCTGCACGAGGTGACAATGGCCCGCGCCGGCGACGGCACAACCGCCGCGGCGGTCGGCGCGCTCGTCGCCGTCGCGGTCGGCTGCCTGCTCTCCGCGCGGCTGGCCGAAGCCGGCTACGAGGGCTGGAGGGTCGCGTTGGACATCACCGGCCTTGCGGCCGTGGCGGGCATCGCGGTGATGACGCTCGACGGCGCGGCGCTCGCCGTCGCCTGGTCGGCGCAGGCCGTCGCGCTCGCCAAGATCGGCGCGCGGCGCGACGACCTGCTCGCGCAGGCCGCGTCGATCGTGCTCCTGATCCTCGCCGGCGTCTACGCGCTCGGCTGGCTGGTCCCGCCGGGCGGTTTGGTCGACGGCGCCGGCGATCTGGGTGCGGCGGCGCTCGGCGGTGGCGCCGTCGCAGGCGCCACGGCGCTGTGCGCGCTCGCGATGGCGCGCAATGAGCCGGCGCGGCGGATCCTCGCCCTGGCGGCGCCGGTGGTTGCGCTCTATGTCGCGTCGATCCTCGTCGTCTCGCTCGGCCCTGCTGCGCAGGGCCAGCTGATGCTCAGCGCGTTGTGGGCGCTGTCGGGCGTGCTCGCCCTCATCGCCGGGCTGCGTCTGCGCGACCGGACGGTGCGGATGGGCGCCTGGGGGCTGCTCGCGCTCGCCGCCGGCAAGGTGTTCATGTACGACCTGGCAGCGCTGACCTCGGTGTACCGCGTCGGCTCGTTCCTGGCGCTCGGCCTCCTGCTGCTGACAGGCGCGCTCGCGTACCAGCGCATGCGGCCCGCACTGACGGCATGACCCGCCAGGCGGCCTAGGCGCCGGCCAGGCCCCGCAGCCGCTCCGCCAGACGGCGCATGCCGAGGCCCTCGGCGGCGTCCGCGGCGGCCGCGAAGTCCGTCGGGCGGTCCGCGGGCCGCCCGACCGGCACCTGCTGCAGCGTCGCCATGTGGCGGAAGTCGCGCAGCTCGTCGGCCTGCTCGTGCAGCGCGGCGCGCACCCGCGGCGTCTGGCGCAGCGCGTTGGCGATCGTCGCGTCGAGCGTGCCGTACTCGCGCAGGAGGTCGCGCGCCGTCTTCTCGCCGATGCCCTTCGCGCCGGGGATCCCGTCGGAGGGGTCGCCGCGCAGCGCGATGAAGTCCGGCACCTGCTCGGGCTCGATCCCGTAGCGCTCGCGCACGCCGCCGACGTCCACCAGCTCCGGCCCGTCCTTGGAGCCCGACTTCGGGAACAGGACCGCCACGTCGTCGCCGACGCACTGGAACATGTCGCGGTCGCCGGTGAACAGGAGCGCGCTGCCGCCCGCGACGACCTCGGCCTGCGCGAGGCTGCCGAGCAGGTCGTCGGCCTCGAGCTCGCCCGCGCTCAGCACCGACCAGCCGAACGCGCCGAAGAACGCCG
>VAYD01000507.1:1480-3834 GCA_005883905.1 Actinomycetota bacterium | reverse complement strand
GCCCGAGTAGCCCTCGACGTCGCGGCGGATCTCCAGCGCGGTGACCGGCCGGCGCTCGGCCATCAGGTACGAGATCAGCGACAGCTGGCGGATGAGCTTCTCGGTGTCCTTGGCCATCGCACCTCACGATAGACCGCGCGGCGAAGGGCTGTCCGAGAGGGGCCCGCTTCTCCGCCGCTCTTTGCGCAGAAAGGCTCATGCTCAACATTCGGCCAGGTCGCGCCGACACACCGGGAGGATGACCGGGCTCGCCTTCGATCACTTTGACGGTAGCTTTCACTGCGCGATGACGAAGCTTGTGATCATCGACGACCACGAGGCGCTGCGAGAGGGACTTGCAGCGCTGCTCGGGCACGGGGGCATGGAGGTCGTGGGAGCGGCCGGCAACGTGGCCGCGGGCGTGGACCTCGTCGAGCACACCCATCCCGACGTGGCGATCGTCGACATCCGGCTGCCGGACGGCAGTGGCATCGACCTGACGCGCGAGCTGCTCGCACGGCGCCCCGACCTGGGCGTGATCCTCTACACGTCGATTCAGGCGCGCGTGGCTACGCGCTGAAGGCCGGCTCGATGGACGAGCTGCTGGCCGCGATCGAGCGGGTCAAGGAGGGCGGCTCGTACGTCGACCCGCGCCTGGACCGCATCCTGCTGTCGCCGCGCGCGACCGCGCACGTGCCGCAGCTCTCGCCGCGCGAGCGCGAGATCATGCACCTGATGGCCGAGGGCCGGACGGCGGAGGCGATCGCCGACGAGATCAGCGTGAGCGTCGAGACCGTCCGCACCCATGTGCGCAACGTGATCCGCAAGCTGCAGGCCCGCAACCGCGTCCACGCGATCGCGATCGCGCTGGAGCGCGGCGAGATCGCGCTCGATCACTCGGCCAATGAGTGATGGCGCCAGGGACGAGCGCCTGGTCTCGCTCGTCCACGACCTGCGCACGCCACTCACGATCGTCCAGGGCTTCGCGGATCTGCTCGCGCGCCGCGGCGTCGAGCTCAGCGACGAGCAGCGCGACGAGTACGCATCGCGGATCGTCGCCGCCGCCCGCGAGATGAAGACGATCCTCGACGACGAGCGCACGCAACGCCTCAGCGGCGCGTCGTAGCGTCTTCGGTCGTCAGCCGATCAGGCCCTCCACCATCGCGCAGAACTCCGCCTCGGTCTGGTCGAACCCGGGATGCGGCCCGCTCACGCCGAGGATCTCCTCGTCGAGCAGGACGCCTCCGGGCGCGCTGTCGCCGAGCGTGTCGAAGAGGATGCGGCGCCGGATCACGCCGCGGTCGCGGAGGACGACGTTGCCGTCCCCGTCACGGACCACGAACGGCTGTCCGGCCTCGATCGTGACGAACTCGTAGACGTTGCCCGTGACATGGGTGGCCTTGAGCTCGTTGATGACCTCCTTGCCCTCGATCGACATCGACTTCCCGTTCAGCGGGTTCGTGAAGGCGTCGCGGTGACTCACGTTGAGGCGCTCCAAGAACGCCTGACCGTCTGACGCCTTGTCCACGCGGTCGCGGAAGATGCCGCTGAACGTGCTGTCGCGGATCACGTCGATGCCGCAGAGGTTGTCCGCGACGCCGAGTTCCGAGCCATCGATGTGGCCCCTGTCCACGACGGTTGCCCGCGCCGGCGCGACCGCCAAGGCCATGATCGCGGCGACCCCCAGCACCGTCGCGCGTCGCGCTCCGCCCTTTTCGCCCCAGGTCCTTGCGGCTGACATGACAACCCTCCGGTCGTTGGCGGGGAGTGCTGGGCCATGTAGACGGTAATCCCCCGCGAGCCGGCCGTGCAAGTCCGGCTGGCTAGGCGGCTTCGAGCCTCGGCGGCGCGTCCTCGACCGCGCCGAAGAACGCGCTGGTGCCCAGTGCGCGGTCGAAGCTCGACCAGGAGGCGCCGACGGGCAGCTCCTTCTGCAGGCGGTCGAAGGAGCCGAGGCGGCCGCCGAGGTTGTCGAGGAAATGGACGAGCGTCGCCTCGCGCGTGCACGGGACGACGGGGGAGCCGTGCTCGAGCGTGCCGTGGTGGCTGAGGATGATGTGCAGCAGCGCCTCGGCCAGGCGCGGCGGGAAGCCGTCGATGTCCTCGATCTCGCGGCGGATCCGGTAGTAGCCGAGCGGGATCTCGCCCTGCAGGCGGCCGGCGTCGGTCAGGTCGATCGCGGAGGGGTCGGTCGTGTAGGCCTCGAGCTTGCCGATGTCGTGCAGCAGCGCGCCGGTGACCGCGACGTCGCGGTCGATGCCCGGGAACGTCGCGCTGATCGCGCTGACGCCCTGCGCGACCGAGAGGCAGTGCTCGAGCAGCCCGTGCTCGTAGGCCTGGTGGTGCTTGGCCGCCGGCGCGCGGCGGTAGAGCTC
>VAYD01000507.1:0-1464 GCA_005883905.1 Actinomycetota bacterium | reverse complement strand
AGCACGCGCTCCAGCAGCGTGCGCAGGTGCGGCTGCTGGACCGTCGCGATCAGCTCGCGCAGGTCGGACTCCATCCGCTCGGCCGGCCGCGGCGGCCCGTCGAGCAGCTCGGACGGGTCGAACGCGCCCGCCTCCGGCTCGCCCAGGCCGACGAGGTCGATCTGCGGCCCGAACCGCGGATGCAGCCGGTAGCGGCCGCGGACGTGGATCGGCTCCCCGGCGGGGCAGAGGGCGCGAACGCGGTCGACGTCGTCCCAGACCATCGCGACGACGGAGCCGGTGCGGTCCGCGAGCGTCAGGCGCAGGAACTCGCCGCCGTCGCGCTTCGAGCGCGCCTCGACCGCGCGGACCAGGAGCACCTGGTCGACGTCGAGCCCGTCCTGGAAGTCACGCACCAACACGCTCGGAAACGTTGCAAGCGACGCGGACGACATTCGGGGCGGAACCATGTCCCAGGAGTCGCGTGCGCGAAGATGAAGCTGACATGGCACGAACCGCGTTGATCACGGGAGCAACCGGCGGGCTCGGCGGGGCGGTCGTCGATCGCTTCGCCGGCGAGGGCTGGCAGGTCGTGGGTGTGGACAAGCGACCCGGCGAGGATCGCGAGCGCGTGCGCTTCGTCGAGGCCGACCTCTTTGACCAGGCTGAGGTCGACCGCGCGGTGGCAAGCGCCGGCGACGAGCTCCAGGCCGTCGTCAACCTCGTCGGCGGCTTCGCAGCGCCCGGCCGCGTCCACGAGACCCCGATCGAGGACTTCGAGCGCCAGTTCACACTGAACCTGCGCCCGACGTACCTCGTGACGGCTGCCGCGATCCCCCGCCTCCAGCGGGGCACGATCGTCTGCGTGGGGACCCGCGCCGCGTTGCGTCCGTTTCCTGGGGCAGCCGGGTACGTGGCTTCCAAGGCCGCACTGCTGGCCCTCGTCCGGGCGCTCGACACCGAGTACCGCGACGAGGGGATCCGCATCAACGCCGTGCTCCCGTCCGTGATCGACACTCCCGCCAACCGCGCCTCCATGCCCGACGCCGACCACGACACCTGGGTGCACCCGCAGGAGATTGCCGAGGTCATCCACTTCCTGTCCAGCGACGCCAGCTCGCCGATCAGCGGCGCCGAGATCCCGGTGTACGGCCGTGCTTGAGAAGCATCCGAACCGCTGGTGGACGCTCGGCGCGGTCTGCGTCGCGACGTTCATGCTGCTGCTCGACATCACGGTGGTGAACGTCGCGCTGCCGGACATCGCCAAGGACCTGCACACGAGCTTCAGCGAGCTGCAGTGGGTCGTCGACGCCTACGCGCTCGGGCTGGCGAGCTTCCTGCTCACGACCGGCACGCTCGCGGACCGCTTCGGCCACCGCCGCGTCTTCGTGTACGGCCTGATCGCGTTCACCTGCGCCTCGATCCTCTGCGGCATCGCGACAAGCCCGACGTTCCTGATCCTCGCGCGCGGGTTCCAGGGGCTCG
>VAYD01000500.1 GCA_005883905.1 Actinomycetota bacterium | reverse complement strand
CGCGTCCTCCAGCGGCCCCTCGTGCGCGGCGCACAGCAGGTGCGGCAGGTGGATCTGCTCGGACTCGTGCTCGAGGATCGCTGCCTCGACGGCGCGGTCCAGGAACTCGTCCGGGTGGCGGCAGAAGAACTGGTCGAGCGCGTCCTCGCCGGCGACGTAGACGGCCAGCCCGCGCCCGCGGCGCCCGGCGCGGCCCCACATCTGGCGCAGCGACGCGACCGTCCCGGGGAACGTCACCACGACGGCCGCGTCGAGCGAGCCGATGTCGATGCCGAGCTCCAGCGCGTCGGTCGTGACGACCGCGCGCAGGTCGCCGTTCGTCAGCCGGTGCTCGAGCTCGCGGCGCTGCTGCGGCGTGTAGCCGGCGCGGTAGGCGGCGACGGTGCGGTCGTACTCCGGCGCCTCGTCGGCGAGCCGGTCGGAGACGATCTTCGCCACGAGCTCGACGGCCTTGCGCGACTTGATGAAGCAGATCGTGCGCGCGCCCTGGCGCACCAGCTCGCCCAGCACGCCGAGCGCGCTGCGGCGCTGCTGCAACGCCTCGTCGACCACCGGCGGGTTCCACATCGCGATGTGGCGCCGCGCGTGCGGCGACCCGTCGCGGTCGACCAGCGCGATGTCCTCCAGCCCGGTCAGCCGCTCGGCCAGCTCGACCGGGTTGGCGATCGTCGCGCTCGCCAGCAGGATCCGCGGCGACGTCCCGTACGCGGCGGCGATCCGCCGCAGCCGGCGCAGCACGTTCGCCACGTGGGAGCCGAAGACGCCGCGGTAGACGTGCGCCTCGTCGACGACGACCACCGCGAGGTTCGCGAAGAAGTCCGCCCACGTCGGGTGGTTGGGCAGGATCCCGATATGGAGCATGTCGGGGTTCGTCAGCACGAGGTTGGCGCGCCTGCGGATCGCGGTGCGCTCCTCGCGCGGCGTGTCGCCGTCGTAGATCGCGGGCCGAACGGCGTTGCCGAGCCCGAGCGCGTGGATCGCGCGCGCCTGGTCCTGCGCGAGGGCCTTGGTGGGGTAGAGGTACAGCGCCCGCGCCTTGGCGTCGCTGCACAGGACGTCGAGCGTCGGCAGGTTGAAGCACAGCGACTTGCCCGAGGCGGTGCCGGTCGTGACGATCGTCGGGCCCGCCCACGCGGCCTCGAGGGCCTGCGCCTGGTGCGCGTAGAGCTGCTCGATTCCGGCCGCGCGCAGGCCCTCGAGCAACTTCGGGTGCAGGTCGTCGGGCAGCGGCGCCAGCTCGGGTGGTCGCGCGCCCTCGTAGGCCTGCCGGACGAGCCTCCCGTCCTCGCGGCCCGCCTCGATCAGCGGGGTCCACGGCTCGGTTTCCGGCGTCACTGGCATGTCGTTCCATGCTAGACACGCGCCGTGCGCGTCCTCTACGCCGACCTCGACGGAACCCTGCTCGGACCGGGAGGTTCGTTGTTCCGCGACGCCGAGCGCAAGCCGACGAACCTCGGTGCGCGCGCGATCGAGGCCTGCCTGCGGGCCGACGTCGAGCTCGTGCTGATGAGCGGTCGTGGCCGCGGCTCGCTCGCCGAAGGTGCGCGGCTGTTCGGCCAGACGTCGTACATCTACGAGGCCGGCGCCTGCGTCGTGCTCGACGGCGAGGAGCACTGGCTGACCGGCGACCTCCAGCCGGGCCGCGTCTCGATCCACGACCAGATCACGGCGACGGGTGCGCCGGCGCTGCTGCTCGAGCACTACGCCGGGCGGCTGGAGTACCACGACCCGTGGCACACCGGCCGCGAGGTCTCACACCTCTTCCGCGGGCTGGTCGACGCGTTCGAGGCCACCGCGCTGCTGCACGAGCGCGGGATCACCGGCCTGCGGATGGTCGACAACGGCGCGGTCCATCGCCGCTCGCCCGCGCTCGCCGACCTGCCGTCCGTGCGCGCTTACCACCTGTTGCCCGAGTCGGCGTCGAAGGCCAACGGCGTGGCGGTCCACCTGCGCGCCCGCGGGTACGACCGCTCGGACGCCTTTGCCGTCGGGGACTCGCGCGAGGACCTCAGCTGCGCGCCGCAGGTCGGCACGTTCTGGCTGGTCGCCAACGCGGTCGAGCGCGACCCGTCGATCCGCGAGGCGATGGCGCAGTACGACAACGTCCGCGTCGCCGAGTCCGCTTATGGCGCGGGCGTCTACGAGGCCGTGATCACGACGCTCGCCGAGCGGCAGTGAACGTCCTGACCAGCTCGACGTAGCGGTCCGGGACGCTGATGTGCGGTACGTGGTCGGCACCGTCGATCGCCATGCGGTCGACGTGCGGCAGCGCCGCCGCGATCCGATCGACGACTGGCCCGAACAACGGCGCGCTGTCCGTCCCACTCGTGGCGAGCACCCGTAGCTCGACGCCCGCGAGCGCTTCGAGGTCCATCTGCAGCGCGTCGGGGTCGTGCACCTCGTCGAGGAACGTCGGCGCATTCATGACGAAGACCGACCGCATCTCCGGCGTCATCTGCTCGTCCCAGGCATCGGGGCCGAAGGCGA
>VAYD01000044.1:8793-13479 GCA_005883905.1 Actinomycetota bacterium | reverse complement strand
AACAGCATGTTCCCGCCCAGGTGCAGCAGCCCGGCGTGCGTGAACATCGCGGTGAACGGCGTCAACCAGGTGGGGATCGGATCGCTGACGCCCGTCCCGCACGCCACCTGGCTGGACTGCAGCAGCTCGCAGTGCTGGCCGGGATGCGTGATCTCGTACGGGATGAACCCGTAGTGCATGAGGTCCTGCTGGTTGAGGCCCGCGCCGTTGAGATCGATCCCGGTCTTCGGCTGCAGGAAGAAGTAGGCGATGAAGTTCAGCGCGATCAGGACGGCGGTGACGACCGGGAAGTGGTCGGTCGGGATGTTGTCCCGCAGCGGGAACACGTCAGCCCGCTTGCGCGAGCGGCCCGACGCCCGGCGCGTCCTGGGGGACGTGCTCGTCGGCGTGGTAGGAGCTGCGCACGAGCGGGCCGGCGGCGATGTGGTCGAACCCGAGCGCGTACGCGGCGCCCTCGAGCGCCTTGAACTCGTCCGGGTGCCAGTAGCGAACGACCGGGAGGTGGCGCTCCGACGGGCGCAGGTACTGGCCGACGGTGAGCACCTGGACGCCGGCCTCGCGCAGGTCCGAGAACGCCGCGACCATCTCGTCGTGGGTCTCGCCGAGCCCGACCATCAGGCCGGACTTCGTCACGACCTCGCCCGCGCCCATCGACTTGGCGTTGCGCAGCACGCGCAGCGAGCGCTGCCATGTCGAGCCGCGGCGCGCGACCGGGTACAGCCGCGGCACGACCTCGACGTTGTGGTTGAAGACGTCGGGGCGCTCGGCCAGGACGGTCGCCAGTGGCATCTCCTGCCCCTGGAAGTCGGGCGTCAGGCACTCGATCTTGCAGCCGGGCGCCTGGCGGCGGACCTGCCGGATCGTGGCGGCCCAGATGCGCGCCCCTTTGTCGGGCAGGTCGTCGCGGTCGACGCTCGTGATCACCGCGTGGCGCAGCCCCATCCGCGCGATGGTCCGCGCGACGCGAGCGGGCTCGAGCGGGTCGTTCCAGGTCGGCTTGCCGGTCTTGACGTTGCAGAAGCCGCAGCGGCGCGTGCACGTGTCGCCGAGGATCATGAACGTGGCCGTGCCCCGCTCCCAGCACTCGCCGACGTTCGGGCACGCGGCCTCCTGGCAGACCGTGTGAAGGTTCTCGTCGCGGATGAGCCTGGTCAGCTCGCGGTAGCGCTCACCGCCTGGCGGCGGCACCTTGAACCACGGCGGCTTGCGCTCGCGGATCGGCCGGACCTCGGGTCCGAGGACCTTGAGGACGTCCATGCCGCCGGGGTTCGCGCGCGAGCGAGTGGCCACGACTTCAGGCTATCGATGGCGCGTGGGCGAGCAGCCGCTCCAGCGCCACCAGCCGCTGGCGGCGGCCGTGCTCCTGCGTGAAGGCGTAGGCCATGCGCTTGCGGAAGCAGGGGAGGTTCGGCGCTTCGCGGAGCTCGCGGCAGACCGACGTCATCTGCGCCTGCAGGCCGCAGGGCACGACCCACTCGAACGGCTGCAGGTCGTTGTCGACGTTGACGGCGAAGCCGTGGGCGGTGACGCCGTGCGAGACGTGGACGCCGATCGAGGCAATCTTGCGCTCGCCGGCCCAGGCGCCGGTGAAGTCGGGCCCGTCGTCGATGCGCGCGTGCGACGCGACGCCGTGCTCGGCGAGCGCGGTGACGATCGCGCGCTCCATCGAGCGGACGTGCTCGACGACGTCGTCGGTGCGCATGATGGCGTAGCCGACGAGCTGGCCCGGGCCGTGGTAGGTGACGCGGCCGCCGCGCGGCGTATCGACGACGTCGATCCCCTGGGCTGCGTACCAGGCGGCGCCCATCGGCAGCTCGCCCTCGCGCGTGCGGCGCCCGCGCGTGTAGACGGGCGGGTGCTCGAGCAGCAGCAGCACGTCGCCGATCGCATCGCGCCGGCGGCGTTCGCGCAGGCGCTCCTGGAGCTCGGTCGCCTCGCGGTACTCGACCCGGCCGAGGTGGCACACCAGCAGGTCGTCCATGGCATGAATGGTGGCATGTCGGGCGTACCCTCCGGTCATGGAGGAGGACCGCATCTGGACCCGGCGGTTGCGCTGGCGCCTGCGGGGCGCGCGGCTGTGGCCGACGTTCGCGCTGTTGACGGTCCTCGACGGCGTGCTGCTGCACCATCACCCGATCGCTGTTCGCCGGGATCCTGCTCGGGGGGTTCTTCAACCTGATCGCGCTGGTGCTGGTGGCGCCCGTGGTCTCACGGCGCCTGCGGGGCTCGCGCCCGGCGGAGATCGCCGACGACCGCGCCGGCACGATCGCGGTCCTGGGCGTGACCGTGGTGCTCGCAGCGATCGGGCTCGCCCACGCCGGTGCGGTAGACGACGCCAAGCAGGCGATGGGCGAGCAGCTCGCCGCGGCGCGGCGCTACTTCGCGCGCGAGGCGCCGCCGGAGTACCGCGTCAACGCCGGGCACATCGACGTGTGGAAGCAGTCGGACTCGCTGTTTCGCACGTGCATCCCGGGGCCCGACGCCGACCACGCGCTGTGCGTGTTCGTCAACACGGAGACCGAGCCGCCGGACGTGCGGCTGGACCCCGCCCACGTGCCCAACCCGCGCTAGGCGAGCTCAAGCAAACGCCGCCGTTCTGCCGATGTAGCCGTTATGCAGGCGAAGCAAGGGCTGTGGGCTGCTGTCGGCGCGGGCACCGCGCTGGCCGCCGCCGGGCTGCGAGCAAGGCCGGCGACCCCGGCGCGGTCGCGCTGCGGGCGCAGGTCGCTTCGGCGCGCGACGAGGGCGCGACCACCGGCAACGTCGCTCCCGTCGCGCTGCCGCAGCGTCCCCGTTCTCATGGCGCGCCCGGCCGGAGCACGACCACGCGGCGGATCGCCGGCCCGCGCCGGCCGTCCACTTCCGGACCGTCCGCCTCGCGGCCGAGCGGGTCCGCTCCCGCGCCGTCCGCGCAGCAGCCGACGGGCTCGTCCTCGCCCTCGTCGCCGGGGACCGCCGCGCCAGTGACCCACACGGTCGGCAACACCGTCACGACCGTCACCGACACAGCCGGCGGCGTGCTGGAGCCGGTGAGCCCGCAGGTCGCGCAGACGGTCACGGCGACGGGTCAGCAGGTCGGCGGGACGGTCGACAAGGTCGGCGATGCCGTTGGCGGCGTCGTCGGTGGCGTCACCGGCGGCGGGCACTAGCGCGCCGCGCGCGTTCGCGCCCGATCGCAGCCGCGCCCTCGGCGGTGACCATGAACAGCGCCGCGCAATCGGCGACCAGCTCGTCGCGCGTGGCGTCGATCGCGCCGTCCAGCCAGGCGATGAGCAGTTCGGCGATCCCGCCCGCGAGCAGCGACGCCGTGATCTCGACCAGCGTGTCGGCCTCCGGCGGCGCGCCGTAGGCCGCGCGCCCGTGCGCGGCGATCAGCTGCGCCATCGCCCGCATCGCCTGCAATCGCCGGCGCGCCAGCGCCTCGTTGCCGAGCGCCTCGGCGAACGCGACGCGCGCGCGCCGTGGATCCCCGGTCAGCTGGTCGACGAACGTGGCGATCGCGGCGCGCGCCTGCGCGGCGGGCTCGGCCGGCGCGCCGTGGACCGCCTCGAGGATCGCCGCGGTCGCGCGCACGGCGATGTCGTCGAACACGGCGACGGCGAGCGCGTCGAGGTCCTCGAAGCTCTCGTAGAAGAACCGCGGCGTCAGCGCGGCCTCCCGGCACACCGCGCGCACGCTCGTGCCGGGCCAGCCCTCGGTGCCCATCAGCTCGAGCGCGGCGTCCATCAGGCGCTGCCGCCGCGCCTCGGTGCGCTCGTCCGCCGACTGGCCGCCGTAGACGCGCGTCGCTGCCATGGGACGAGTGTGGCACAATCAGGAAACGAGCGTGTCCGGATCGTTCGAAACCCGGCTTCAAGCGGCGCGACACGAAGGGGATCCCGCGGCGGACGCGGTCGTCGCCGACTTCGCGCGCCTTCCCGGCGGCGAGGGCTGGCGCCTCCTCGAGGCCGCCCTTGAGAATCGGGGGTCTGACCCCTCATTCTCATTTGAGAATCGGGGGTCAGACCCCTCATTCTCACTCGAGGCCCTGCTCGGCCCGCTGCGCGAGCCGCCCGCGTGGCTCGACCTCGAGCTGGCCGACGCCGGCGCGGTGGCGTACTGGCGCGTCGGGGCGCCGATGCTGTTCCTGACGCTCACGTACGGCTCGCTCGCGTTCGGGTACCAGAGCGCGGACCTCGTGCGGCCGCTCGCCGCGACCGGGAGGCTGGAGCGGATGGCGCCGCGGCGCATCGCGGAGACGTCGCGGTGGGTCGCCGCCGTCACGGCGCCCGGCGGCATGCATCCCGCCGCCGAGGGCTGGCAGTCGAGCATCCGCGTGCGCCTCGTCCACGCGCTGGTGCGCCGCCACCTGCTCGAGTCCGGCGAGTGGGACCCCGAATGGGGCGTCCCGATCAGCGCCGCCGGCGGCTTCGCCACCGCCATCGGCGGCTTCTTCGTCGTCCCGATGGGAGCGATGCGCGACCTCGGCGTGCGTTTCTCGCCGTCCGAGCGCGAGGCGATCGCGCATCTGTGGCGCTGGATCGGCTACGTGATGGGCGTGCCCGAGGACCTGCTCCCGGTGAGCGCGCGCCAGGCCGAGGAGCACGTCGACGCGGCGCTGCCGCACGGCGGCACGCCGACGGAGGACTCCCCGCGCCTCATGCACGCGCTGCTCTACCACGGGCTGAACATCGGGCCGGCGTCGCC
>VAYD01000044.1:0-8735 GCA_005883905.1 Actinomycetota bacterium | reverse complement strand
GAGGTTCCCGGCGCTCGCCTCAGCCGCTTGGTCCCACTCATGCGCCCCGTCACCCGCGCCCGCGACGTCGTGCGCGCCACCGGGCTGCTCGGCTCGGATCGGCGCGTCGCGGAGCTCGAGCTCGCGCTCGTGGGCCGCACGCTCGCGCTGCGCCGCGCGCCGCAGGCGCCGCTGGACCCGAGCACGGCCGAGGCCGAGTTAACCGCGTAGCGCGCTCGGATCCTCGAGCAGGCCGCGCAGCGTCCCGAGGAACGCAGCGGCGTCCGCCGCGTAGAGGATGCGGTGGTCGCAGACCAGCGTCGCCTCGAGCTGGTGGCGCACGAGCGCCTGCCCGTCGACGACCGCCACGCGCTCCTCGACGGCGCCGACGGCCAGCGCCGCCGCCTGACCGGGCGTGACGATCGTCGTGAAGCGCCGCACGCCGAGGCTCGAGACCGTGAACGTCCCGCCGCTGAGCTCCGGGGGCGTGATCGTGCCGCCGCGCACGCGCTCGGCGAGCCTTGCGCGCTCGTCGGCGAGCTGCGTGAGCGGCTTGGAGTCGGCGTCGAAGATCGTCGGCACCAGCAGCGCGTTCTCCGCCGCGACGACGAAGCCGACGTTCACGCGCGAGTACTGCTCGAAGTGGCCGTCGCGGTAGGCGCCGTTGACGCGCGGCTGCTCGCGCAGCGCCAGCGCGGTGGCCTTCAGCACGAAGTCGTCGAACGTCGCGCCGGTGTCGTCGCGCGTCAGGGCGACTGCGCAGCGCTCCATGTCGATCGCCACCGAGACCGTGTGGTCGGGGATCGTCGCGCGCGACTCCGCCACGCGGCGCGCCACGAGCTGCTGGCCGCGCGTCGGCTCCACGACCGTGACCTCGCCCTTCGCCTTGCCGGTCTGCGGGCGCATGACGCTCGGCTGGTCGCCGTTGCGCTCGCCGATCGTCGCGATCGTGCGCCCGATCGGCAGCGTCTCGCCGGCGTTCGCGACGATGTGCAGGACGCCCGACACGTCGGCGACGTAGGGCAGCGTGGCCTTGTCGGTCTCGATCTCGACGAGCTCCTCGCCGCGCTCGACGTGCTCGCCGTCCGCCTTGAGCCACCTGAGGATCGTGCCCTCCTCCATCGAGTCGGACAGGCGGGGCATCACCACGTCTGGCACGCGCGGAAGGCTACTGAGCGCCCACGAGCCGCAGCGCCTCGGCGGCGGGGGCGGGGCGCGCGAAGAAGTGCCCCTGCCCGAGGTCGCATCCGAGCCCGCGCAGGATCGAGAGCTGCTCCTCGGTCTCGACGCCCTCGGCCACGGTCGTCAGGTCCAGCGCGTGGGCCAGCGAGATCACGGCAGCGGCAATCGACGCGTCCTGGGGCGCACTGCCAAGGCCGGCGACGAAGGTGCCGTCGATCTTGAGCGTGTCGACGGGGAAGCGCCGCAGATGGGCCAGCGATGAGAAGCCGGTGCCGAAGTCGTCGATCGCGAGCCGCACGCCGAGCGACTTCAGCGCACGCAGTTGCGCGGTCGTCGCCGCGCCCGATTCCATGACGGCGCTCTCTCGGCCAGCGCGCGGCGGATCGTCGCCACCAGGTCGGGCTGGGCGAGCTGGCGCGCCGACAGGTTCACCGACAACCGCAGCGGCTCTGGCCAGCGCACGGCCTCGCTGCAGGCCTCGTGCAGCACCCATTCGCCGATGCCGACGATCAAGCCGGTCTCCTCGGCCAGCGGGATGAACGCGCTGGGCCCGAGCAGGCCGCGCGTCGGATGCTCCCAGCGGATCAGCGCCTCGAAGCCCCGGATCGCGCCGCTGGCCAGGTCCACCTCGGGCTGGTAGTGCAGGTGCAGCTCGCCGCGCTCGAGCGCACGGCGCAGCGCGCTCTCCGTCTCCAGGCGCGCGACGGCGTCGGCGCGCATCGCCTCGTCGAAGATCTCGTAGCGGCCCTTGCCGCGCTCCTTGGCGCGGTACATCGCGGCATCGGCGTCGCGGATGAGGTCCTCCGCGCGGTCGTCGGTGCCGCGGGCGATCGCTATGCCGAGGCTCGTCGCGAGGAAGACCTCGCCGTCCTCGAGCAGGAACGGCTCGCGGAACACGTCGACGATCCGCTGCGCGATCGTCGCGGCCTCGATCTCGCCGGCGATGTCCTCGCAGAGGATCGTGAACTCGTCGCCGCCGAAGCGCGCGACCGTGTCGGCCGGGCGCAGCGCGGCGCCGATGCGCCTGGCGACGTCGACGAGCAGCCGGTCGCCCGCGTCATGGCCGAGCGAGTCGTTGACGATCTTGAAGCGGTCCAGGTCGCAGAACAGCACGGCGACCGAGCCCGACCGCCGCTCGGTGCGCCGCAGCGCGAGCCCGAGGCGGTCGAGGAACAGCGCCCGGTTCGGCAGGCCCGTGAGGGTGTCGTGCAGCGCCGCGTGCGACAGCTCGAGCTCGGCCTGCTTGCGCTCGGAGACGTCGCGCGTGACCGAGACGAGCTCGCGCACGCCGACCTCGTCGCGCACCGAGCGCGCGATCGTCTCCAGCCAGCGCAGCTCGCCGTCCTTGCGCCGCAGCCGGTAGGTGATCGTGAGCGGCTCCTCCTGCGCCTGCAGCCGCTCGCCGTACTCGACGACCGCCTCCTGGTCCTCCGGCGCGATGCGGCCGCACGGCAGCGTCCCGGTCAGCTCCTCGGGCTCGTAGCCGGTGATCGCCCGGCTCGCGGGCGAGGCGTAGCGGTAGGTGCCGTCGGGCGCGTGGCGCGCCAGAAAGTCCGACGAGTTCTCGGCGAGCATCCGGAACTCGGCCTCGCGCGCCGCCAGCTCGCGCAGGGCCTCGACCTCCTGGGTGACGTCCTCGAGCGAGCCGACGAAGCCCGCGTGCTCGCCCGCGCGCCCATACAAGGGGCTCGCCCGCGTGCGCATCCAGCGCACCTCGCCGTCCGGGCGCACGGCGCGGAACTCCGTCTGCAGCCGGCGCTCGGAGGCCGCGGGCCCGCTCTCGCGGACCACGCGCTCGCGCTCGTCGGGGTGGATCATGTTCAGCCAGCCGTTGCCGGCGAGCTCGTCCTGGCTCAGCCCCGTGAGCTCGACGAGGCGGTCGTTGGCGTACAGCAGCCGGCCGGAGAGGTCGAGCGCGTAGATGCCGTTCGGCGCTGCGGCCGACAGCGAGCGGAAACGCTCCTCGCTCGTGGCCAGCGCCTCCTCGAACGCCTTGCGGTCGCTGATGTCGACGACCTGCGTGAGGAAGTGCGAGGGCTCGCCTCCGACCGTCACGACCGTCACGCCGAGACGTGCCCACACGACCTCGCCGTCGGGCCGCAGGTAGCGCTTCTCGACCTCGTGGGAATCCTGCCTTCCGGCCGCCATGTTCGCGATCGCGTCTTCATCGGCAGCCGCGTCGTCGGGGTGCGTGACATCGCGCACATGGGCGCCGACGAGGTCCTCGCGGGCGCGCCCCACCATCGCCGCGAAGCTGCGGTTCACGCGCAGGTAGCGACCCTCGAGGCTGGTGATCGTCATGCCGATCGTCGCCTCGTCGAAGGCGTCCTCGGGGATGGCGGCGTCGACTTCCACTTCGAGATCATCGGCAGGTGCAGGAAGAACTGCAAGACTGCGCGCCGCTGTGCGCACGGTGCGAGCGACCCGCTACGCCACGCCACTGCGCGAGGGCGGCTCGCTCCCGGGCGTGGTCGAGGCCGACGACGACGGCATGTACGTCGTCAAGTTCCGCGGCGCCGGGCAGGGCGTCAAGGCGCTCGTGGCGGAGATCATCGCGGGCGAGCTCGGCCGCGCGGTCGGGCTGAACGTGCCCGAGATCGTGCTGGTGGACGTCGACCCGGTCCTCGCGCGGGCGGAGCCCGATCCCGAGATCCAGGAGCTGATCGAGGCGTCGGCCGGGCTCAACGTCGGCCTGGACTTCCTGCCCGGCGCGCTGGCCTATGACAGCGCGTTCGAGGTGGCACCCGAGCTCGCCGCGCTGGTGGTGTGGCTCGACGAGCTGACGCTGAACATCGACCGCACGCCGCGCAACCCGAACCTGCTGGTCTGGCACGGCCGGCTGTGGCTGATCGACCACGGCGCCGCGCTGTTCCCGCACCACGCCGGCGACCTCGCGGGCGCCGCGCGGCGGGACTTCGCCGCGATCGCCGATCATGTACTGACGCCGATCGCCGGCGAGCGTCCCCGCCCTTCGTTCGACGCATCCGCGATCGTGTCGCTGGTGCCGCCCGAGTGGCTCGACGTCCCCGCCGCGACCTACATGTCGTTCCTCGAGGAGAGGGCCGCGTTCCTTGCCTGACACGCCCTTCGCCTATTGCGTCCTGCGCGTCGTCCCGGACGTCGAGCGCGCCGAGTTCATCAATGCGGGCGTCGTGCTGTTCGCGCGTCAGGCGGGCTTCCTCGCCGCTCAGGTGGCGCTCGACCGGGCGCGCCTGGGGGCGCTGTTCCCGGACTGCGACTTCGAGCCGGTCGCCCGCCACCTCGAGGCGCTGGATCGCGTCGCCGCCGGCGACCCGGCGGGCGGGCCGATTGCGCGCATGGAGCCCTCCGAGCGCTTCAACTGGATCGCGGCGCCGTCGTCGACGGTCGTCCAGGCCTCGCCGGTGCACACCGGCGTCACCGCCGACCCGGCGGCGAAGCTGGCGCAGCTGTTCGCGCGGCTCGTCGGTTAGCGCCGCGCCCAGTCGGCGGGCACGTCGGAGCCGCCCTCGGAGGCGATCCGGCGACCGGTCCGGGCGAACATCGGGTGCGACGCGACGCGGCCCGCCACGAGCGACTCGCCGAGCCCGAAGCTCGTCGCGCGCGCGAGCAAGCCGGGCGGAACGAAGGAGAAGAGCTCGCCCAGGCGCGCCAGGTCGCCGGCGGAGTTCATCCGCATCAGGAACAGGTTGTCGCACTGGCTGAGGACGTTCTCGTGGACCTTGAGGGGCCGCTGCGACGCGACCAGGAGGTAGATGCCGAACTTGCGCCCTTCGCCGGCGACCCGCACGGCGTGCTCAGTCGCGTACGCGGTGAGCTCGTCGGCCGGGTCCGGCGGGCAGACGTTGTGGGCCTCGTCGACGACGAGCAGCACCGGCCGGCGCTGCGTGCGGCGCGCCCACAGCTTCGACAGCACCGCGGCGGCGACCATGGCGCGCTCGGCCGGCAGCGCGATCGAGCCGAGGTCGACGACCAGGCAGCGCCAGTCGTCGCGGTCGAGCTCGCCGAGCAGGCCGGGGTCGTTCGAGTCGCGCGACCAGACCGGCCAGTCGAGGACGCCGAGGTTGCGGATCCGCAGCTCGAGCGCCGCGAGCTCGGGGTCGCCGGCCTCGTGCACCAGCGCCATCAGCTCCGCGACGGAGCCTCCGGCCCGGTCCGCCTCGATCAGCCGCCGCAGCGCGTCGAACTCCTCGCGGTCGCGCAGCGGGTTGAGCCCCACGACCGCCTGCTGCAGCCCCGGCTCGAGGTCGAAGAAGCGCAGTCGCAGGCGCTCGTCGCCCTCGCGGCCGGCGCCGCGGACAGCGATGCGCGGCGCGATGTCGCGCCAGCGCTCGGCGAGCGCCGCGTCGGCGCCGTCGGTCAGCTCGCGCAGGCGCGTCGCGTCGGAGTTCGGGTCCAGCACGACGATGGGGATGTCCGTCTCGAGCAGGAGCTGCTCGAGGACCAGGCCCATCGCGTAGGACTTGCCCGAGCCCGACTGGCCGCAGAGGAAGGTGTGGCGCCCGAAGCCGGCGGCGTCGAGCTCCGCGCGCACGCCCGGCGCGAGCGCCGCCTCGCCGAGCGCCAGCATCGCCCCGCGCCCGCGATTCGCGTCCTGCCACGCGGTGACGGCGTCGGCCGCGGCGGGCGTGAACGGCGCGTCGTGGAATGGCGGCGAGGCCTCGAGCATCGCGCCGCTGCCCGTCAGCCGATCGAAGCGGACACGCATCCGGACGTTGTCGAACTCGCCGAACGCGGCGCCGACCTCCGGCCCCTCGGCGTGCTCGATGACGGCCTCCCGGACCTGGCCGAGCCGCGGCCCTTCCGGCGTGGCGACGCTGACATAGCTGCCCGCCGGCTGCGGCACGGCGATCGGTGCGATGTACGTGAAGGTCAGCCCGTCGAGCGAGACGGCGACCGCAGGCACCTGCGCCTCGAGCGCCTGCTTGAGCCCGCGGATCTGCTCGCCGCCCGCGGCTACGCTCAAGGACCCTCCACCTGTGACCATCGCTCGATGAACATATCCGCATCGAGCTGGCTCAGGTCGGCGCGGACCCGCCGCACGAACGAGCCGGCCTCGGCGCCGGCCACGTCCCAGAAGAGGACGATCTCGCCGTCGTCGATCGAGACGATCTCGACCTGGTCCATGCGATCCGGTCCCGACAGGAAGGCCGGGGCGCGCGAGCCGCGCGTGTGAATCAGGCGGTAGGCGCGGTTCGCTCTCACAGCGCCACCCGGGCGCGCTCGCTGAACTCGTCGAGCTGCTCGCGCACCCGCCGCGACTCGAGCGCCTTGAGCACCGCGCGCGGGTGCATCTCACAGGCGCTGGCCGCGATCAAGACATGGTCGGTGTCCAGCGGATGGCCGCCAGCGAACGCCTGGCGGAACGCCGCCAGCGAGAACGCGACCACGCGGCCGATCGACCTCGCGTAGGTGGCAGCGAGCAGCGCCTCCTCGGAGTCGAACGGGAACGGATCCGGCCAGCGCAGCGGCTGCAGATCGAGCCGCGCGACCGCGCGCGCCACGTCCTCGCGCAGCGCGTCGCCCTCGTGGGCGCAGCGCAACACGACGTCGGAGCGCGCCGGGATCCACTCGCGCGACGGGTCGGTTGCGATCAGCCGCTCGGCCTCGACATACGCGCGCGGGTCGCCGAGGTCGAAGAAGAACGGATCAGCCGTGGATGAGCCAGCCATCGGCCGCGCGGGCGGCTTCCATCACGGCCTCCGACATCGTCGGATGGCCGTGGATCATCCGAGCGACCTCGGGGAAGCCGCCCTCCAGCACCTTGGCGTTGACGAGCTCCTGGATCAGCTCGGTTGCCTTCGCGCCCACGATGTGGCCGCCCAGCATCTCGCCGTACTTCTTGTCGCCGACCACCTTCACCAGGCCGGTGCGGTCGCCGTAGACCGTGCCCGCGCCGACCGCTCCGTACTGCACCTTGCCGACGACCACGTCGTGGCCGGCGTCTCGCGCCTGCTGCTCGGTGAGGCCGAACGACGCCACGTTCGGGGTGCAGAACGTCGCGCGCGGGATGTCGATGTAGGAGATCGGGTGGGTCTCCAGCCCCGCGGCGTCCTCGACCGCGATCACGCCTTCGTCGGAGGCCTTGTGCGCGAGCGCCGGCCCCGCGACGAGGTCGCCGATCGCGTAGACCTTCGCCACGTTCGTGCGCAGCGCCCCGTCGACTGCGACGAGGCCGCTGTCGTCGAGCTTCACACCCGCCACGTCGAGTCCGAGCCCCTCGATGTCCGGGCCGCGCCCGGCCGCGATCACGACCCAGTCGGCGTCCTGGCCTTCGTAGAAGGTCGAGGTCTTCACGTCGATTCCCTGCTTCTTGAACGAGCGCTCGGCGAGCTTGGAGATGTCGGCGTCCTCGGTCGGCAACACGCGCTCGAGGCCCTCGTAGAGGGTCACCTGCGTGCCGAGCCGCGCGTAGGCACTCGCGATCTCGGTGCCTGACGCACCCGCGCCGATGACCACCATCGAGGACGGCAGCTCAGTCAGCGCCCACGCCTCCTCGGTGCCGATCACGTTGCCGCCGAACTCGACGCCGGGAATCGGTCTCTTCACCGACCCGCTCGCCAGCACGACGGCCTTCGACGCCTCGAGCTCGTCGTCGCCGACGCGCACGTTGCCCTCGGCGGTCAGCGAGCCGAATCCTTCGATGTAGGTGATCTCGTTCTTCTTGAAGAGGCCGCTCACGCCGCCGGTCAGCGTCTTGATGACGCGCGCGCGCCGCGCCATCACAGCGTCGAAGTCGATCGCCGGCTCCGTGCCGTTGAGCGAGATGCCGAAGTCGCCGGCCCCGCGCACCTCGGTGAGCACATCGGCCGTCCGCAGGACCGCCTTGGCGGGAATGCATGCGTAGTTCAGACAGCGCCCGCCGACGACGTCCTTCTCGACCACCGCGGTCTTCATTCCCAGCTGTGCGGCGCGAATCGCGGCCACGTACCCGCCAGGACCAGACCCGATGACCACGCAATCGAATTGCTGATCGGCCATGTCCATGAAACCTACTGATCACCGTCGCTCTGGCATCTGCAACCGCGCCAGCACGCGGACCAGCTTCCAGAACAGCCAGCTTCCCGGCACGATGATCACCAGGCACAGGACGACCGCGATGAGGTTCGACGCGACGGCGAGCGACAACGCCGCGATGACGATCGTGACCGCCAGCAGCGCCTGGAATCCCAGGACGGCCCAGTAGCGCAGGTTCCACATGCCCCAGGCCGCGATGAACATGAGCGCGGCGAAGCCGAACGCCGGCGCTGGGAGCCTTGCCGCGCACGTCGGCGCCGGCCGCGTAGAGCGCGACATTGGCGATCGCGAGCACCGCGGCGACGATCACGCCGGCGATGAGCGCGGGCGGGCGCTCGCCGGCGCGCAGCGGCTCGAGCTCGGCGCGCGCGGCCTCGTTGGCCGCCTCGCCCCGCAGTCGTGGGCCCGCGGCGTCGCGCTGGCGCGCGCGCCTACCCAACCGGCACCGCCAGCGCCGCGCGCAACGCGCGCGCCGCCGCTTCGGGATCGGCCGCGTCGCTGATCGCGCGCACGACCGCGGCGCGCGTCGCGCCGGCGGCCACCGCTCCGGGCAGCGTCGCCGCGTCGAGGCCGCCGAT
>VAYD01000495.1 GCA_005883905.1 Actinomycetota bacterium | reverse complement strand
CGCCCTTGGCGCCGGGGAGCTCTTCCTCGTCGTCGCACTGGTCGCGATCCTGCTCGGCCTGCGCCACGCGACCGACCCGGATCACATCGCCGCGGTCAGCACGCTCGTCGCCTCCGACGAGCCGGATCCCCGCCGCGCCGGACGACTCGGCTTCACCTGGGGGATGGGCCACGCGACGTCGCTGTTCGTCTTCGGCGTCCCGATCGTGCTGTCGGCATCTTGATCATCGCGCTCGCGGTCCGGCTGCTCGTCCGCCGCCCGCACCAACGGCGGCGCGCGCGCACGGGGCTGCAGGCCTACGGGATCGGGCTGCTCCATGGGATGGGCGGCTCCGCCGGGGTTGGCGTGCTGCTGCTCGCGTCGATCCCCAATCACGTCGAAGCGCTCGCGGCACTCGTCCTGTTCGCGTTCTTCACCGCGGTCTCCATGGCGATGGCGTCCACCTCGTTCGGCTTCGCCCTCTCCCGCGGGCCGGTGCTGCGCAGCTACCTCACCGTCGCGCCGGCCATGGGCGTCCTCAGCCTTGCGTTCGGCGTCTGGTATGCCCTCGGCGCACTCAGCGCGGTGCCCTACGTGTTCTGAGGGCTACTGTCCATGCCGTGCCGCTCCTGCTCTGGGACATCGACGGGACGCTGCTGCTCAAGGCCAGCAGAGAGCACGCTGCGGCGATCCGCGCGGCGATCAGGCGCGTCTACCACGTCGAGGTCCCCGACAGCGAGGTCGAGGCCGCGGGGCGCACCGACTTCGCGATCGCGCGCTCGATCCTGACGCTCGCGGGCGTGAGCGCCGAACGGGTCGATCAGCGGCTACCGGCGCTGCGCGCGACGGCCGTCGAGGAGTACTCGCGGCGGGTGCCCCTCGATCTGCGCGACCACCTCGCTCCGCATGTGCCCGAGGTGCTCGACGAGCTCGACCGGCGCGCCGACGTGCGCCACTCGCTCGTGACCGGCAACCTCGAGCCGATCGCGCGGATGAAGCTGCGCGCCGCCGGGATCGGCCATCACTTCCCGAAAGGGCAGGGCGGCTTCGGCTCGGACTCCGAGGATCGCGCCGAGCTGCCGGACATCGCCCGCGCCCGGGCGGGCGACCATCCGGCGAGCGACACGATCGTGATCGGCGACACGCCGCGCGACATCGCCTGCGCCCGCGCCGCCGGCGTGCGCGTGATCGCCGTCGCGACGGGCCCGTTCGGCGCCGACGAGCTGCGCCAGGCCGACGTCGTCTGCCGCGACGTGCGCGAAGTCACCGCGGCGCTCTAGCCGGCGGTCCAGAACCCGTCGGTGCCGACGGGGTGCTCGTGCGCGCCGGCGCGCACGAGCCGCTCGCGCGCCTCGAGCAGTTCGACGTCCATGATCGCCGCGACCTCCTTGGTCGCGATCGGGACCAGCGCCCACTCGAGCACCTCGTGCACGTCCGCCGGCGGCTCGCGCCGCGGCATGTCGGGCACGAGGTTCGCGGTCACGACGTCGTAGGCGGCGAACGGCTGGAAGCCCGGCACCGCGATCCGCACGCCGTCGCCGCGGCGCACGATCTCGTAGCTCGGGCACGTGTAGCGCCGCCCGCCCGACCAGTTCGCGAGCTTGGCATCCAGGACGCGAGCGGCGGGCAGCGGCTCGCGCGCGAGCGCCATGTCCTCGCGCAGCGCGTGGTCGACCGCCTCGTCCTGCGTCCAGCGGCCGAGGTCGTCGGGGTCGATCCCGGCGTCCTGAGCCGCGCCCTCGATCGTCGCGGGCTCGTCGAGCAGCTGCCCGGTGAAGTGGCGGACGCGCAGCGCGCGCAGCAGGAACCAGGCACGATCTGAGTGCACGCGCGCCGCGACGACCGCCCGGCACGCCGGCAGGGTCGCTGCCATCCGCGGGCGCTCGCTGGTGTCGATCGGCATCCCGTGATCGCGGGCGATCCGCTTGAACGATTCCGACATCCTGTCGGGCGTGAAGCCCCGGTCGAGGTAGTCCTGCGGCGATTGCGACAGCACGACCATCCGCGCCTCGAAGTCGATGTGCTCGCCGTAGAGCCAGCGCAGCCGGGCGCGGACCGGCTCAGCCGAGTACGCCCACGGGCAGCCAGGGTCGGTGAACTCGGTGATGCAGACGGCGGCGGCCATCGCCAACACCCTGGCAGATGGCCGCCGGCGGCTTGGCGATCAGCTCTTCGACCAGGTGCCGGTCAGCAACGAATCGCGGTCGGCGCACGGGTCGCCCTGCGGCTGCAGCTGCAGCGACGAGGTCGCGGCCTTGAACGAG
>VAYD01000043.1:357-7721 GCA_005883905.1 Actinomycetota bacterium | reverse complement strand
GTCGGACGACGAGCGCGGGGTGTCGCGCAGGACGATCACCCGCTGCACGGTCGAGGGCAGCGACTCGAGCGCAGCGCGGTAGCCGTCGACCGCGGTCTGGTACTCGTCCTGACCCGGCGGCGTGACCACGCCCGAGTAGGCCGAGCCCGTGACGATCACGGTGCGGATCTCTGGGTGCTTGAGCAACCAGCGCGGCACGGCCCGGACCCAGTCCGCGCAGGTCGCCGCCTCCTTCGGCGGGCTGGTCCGGCGCGCATCGTTGAACGGGCAGCTCGAGCGCCGGAGCGTGAGCGCGTGCCAGCGCTGCGAGCGCGCCAGCACCACGACCGCCGAGCGCCATGACGACGCGTGGCTGTCGCCGACCAGCGCGACCGTCGCGGTCGAGCCCTTCTTGCGATGGGCGAACCAGCACACGCGCGGGAAGCGCGTCCACGGCAGCGGGTGGCAGGGCGCGTTGAGCTCCAGCGGGGCCCAGTTCGGCGCCGGCCTCGCGGAGTAGTCCAGCGCCGGGTTGTGACACGGCGCAGCCTGGTTGTGCGCGGCTGCCCCGAAGCACGCGGGCGTCTTCGCCGCAGCCGCCGGCGCTGCGAGCAGCACGGCGGCGAGGGCTCCGAGCGCGACGCGCCTAGCGCTCATAGATCGTGCGCATCCAGATGCGCACGAGGGCTTCGACCAGGTCCTGGGGGGGGATCGGGGCGCCCTGGACCAGCTCCTGGTACAGCACGCGCTCGGCCATCCAGCACAGCGCGAACGCCGTCGAGGCCGGCTCGCAGCCCGACGACCGCCCCGCGTTGCGCTCGGCGACGATCCGCTCCCGCGACGCCTCGATGAACCGGCCGAGCAGCCCACCCCAGAACACCGCCACCTCGTCGTCGTACGTCGAGACCTCGACGATCGCGCGCAGCAGCGGCCCGTGCTGCTCGTAGAGGCGGGCGATGTTGACCAGCGCCTCGCGGATCTCGGCCTCGGGATCGCCGGAGCCCGAGTACCAGATGTCGGCCTGCTGGTAGAGCTCCTCCGTCACGTCCTCGGTGAGGCGCATGAGCAGCTCGCGCTTGTCCGCGAAGTAGAAGTAGAACGCGGTGCGGCTGATCCCTGCACGCGTCGCGATCCGTTCGATGTTCAGGTCCGCGTAGCTCGCGCCCTCGCCGAGCAGTTGCTCCGTCGCTTGCAGGACCGCCGCTTGGACCGCGGCGCGCTTCGGTGTTGAAGACGCCGTCGACGACCGAGGTGGCATCGCACCCCAGGATAGTTCAATACGAGAGCGTCCCGACCCCGTCGTCGATCGCAGTCGCTAGGCTGCCGCCGTGCACGAAGCCCGGCGCGCCCTGCCGGGATTGTCGCGGCCGAAGCCGATGCAGTGGGGGGTGGTGTGAGGCGATCACGTCCATGCCGACCGGCACCCTAAAGCTGATGCCGTAAGAAACCGATCCCCCTTTCGTTACCTGCATCTGATGCGAACGCTCCGCCCCGTCCTCCTCTTCACGCTCCTCGCCGCCGCGCTCGCGGCGCCCACGGCCCATGCCATGCGGCTGAGCGACGTCGGCATCGCCGACCAGAAGGCCGACATGTTCAGCGACCCGCGCTTTGCGCAGCTGGGGATCAAGCGCGCCCGGATCGACGTCGCCTACGACGTGCTGCTCGACGCCAACCAGACGGCCGTGCTGGATCAGTGGATGTCCGCGGCGCAGGCCGCCGGCGTGCAGGTGCTCGTCACGTTCGACCGCTCGCGCCGGCCGGGCCGCAAGAGCTTCCGCCCCGACACGTACAGCCTGATCAAGCAGTTCAACCGGTTGCGCGCCCGCTACCCGTTCGTCAAGGAGTGGGTGACGTGGAACGAGCCGAACCTCAGCCAGACGCCCACGCGCACCGCCCGCCAGTGGCTCGCGCTGAAGAAGGCCTGCCCGAGCTGCACGATCGTCGCCGCCGATCTCGTCGACCGGCCGAACCTCTCGCGCTGGGCCAAGGCGTTCATCAAGACCGCCCACCAACAGCCCAAGTACTGGGGCCTGCACAACTACGCCGACGCCAACCAGTACAAGCCGCGCGCGACCAAGGCGCTGCTCAAGGCGGTCAAGGGCAACGTCTGGCTGACCGAGACCGGCGGCGTCGTCAAGCGCAACAACGGCTCGTCGGTCAAGTACAGCGGCGAGTCGCTCACGCATGCCGCCAAGGCGATCAACTACATCTTCACCAAGCTCGTCCGGCTCAGCCCGCGCATCCAGCGCGTGTACGTGTTCCACTGGAACGGCCGCAACGCGAGCTGGGACTCCGCGCTGATCTCGCCCAACGGAAACGCGCGCCCCGCGTTCGCCGTGTTGGCGAACTTGTTGCGGCGAATGCGCCGATAAGGCGCAACGCGCCGGATTTCGCTCGACAGCATCCGGAACCGTTGCTACCGTCGATGGCGACCCCTTGTATTGCGTGTGCCGCGCAGCGGCCCACGCCGCAACGGGGAGGTTCGTCTCATGAACGCGATGCGATTCCACATCACGACCTTCAAGCCCGTCAGCTGCACGTCCGCAGCTGCGCTCGGTCGTGTCACCACGCGCATCGCGCTCGCGTCCTAGGTCCTCGTAGCCGGGTTCGCGGGCGTCGCCGCCCGAGTCCCGGATCCCTTCAGCGATCCCTGCAAGGGCGGCAGTGCGCCCACTGTCGTTGCAGGTCAGTCAACCACCGAAGGGAAGGGCCAGATGTATCAGTCGCTGCACAACGAGCTCGCCAAGGCCACAGCACCGCGCGATCGCGCGCCGCGGGCCTACGAGCGCAGCAACAGCGGCCGCGGCTCCCCGCCCAGACGGGTCCGCGGCCACGCCGCCGTCGCCCTGGCGTCGCTCGCGCGTCGCCTGGACGCGGAGCGCGCCCGCCGCGTCGTGGCGTAGTCTCATCGTCGCCCGCCGGCGCCTCGTCCAGGGGCGCCGGCAGCGACGTTTCCGTGGCCCGAGTCCGCTCCCACCCGCTCCGCGTGCTGCTCGCGATCGCGCTCACGCTCGCCGCGGCCGGCTCCGCCCGCGCCGCCACTGCGCCGCTCACCGTCGGCATCGCAGACCAGAAGCCGGAGATGTTCACCGACCCGCTGTTCACCGGGCTCGGCCTGCGCGACGCCCGGATCGCGATCGCGTGGAACGCGCTCCATGTCCGCTGGCAGCGCCAGGACCTCGACGCGTGGATGGCCGCCGCGCACGCTGCCGGCGTGCGGCCGCTGATCACGTTCGACCACGCGCGCAGCACCAGCGAGCGCAAGCGCAAGCAGCTGCCGCGCCCCGGGCAGCTCGCGCACGAGCTGCGGATGCTGCGGCGACGCTATCCGTGGGTGCGCCAGTTCGCCTCCTGGAACGAGGCCAACTACTGCGGCGAGAAGACGTGCCACCGACCGCAGCTCGTCGCCGCCTACTACCGCGCGCTGAAGCTCGCATGCCCGAGCTGCCGGATCCTCGCGGCCGAGCTGCTCGACATGCCCGGCATGACCTGGTGGGTGAAGGGGTTCATCCGCAAGGCCAAGCTGCAGCCGAAGTACTGGGGTCTGCACAACTACCTCGACGCGAACTACCTGCGCACGTCCGGCACGCGGGCGCTGCTGCGTGCGACCAAGGGCGAGATCTGGTTCACCGAGACCGGCGGCATCGTCAAGCGCCGCAACCGCTCCAAGGTGCGCTTCACGGAGTCGCCGAAGCACGCGGCGACCGCGACGCGCTGGGTGTTCGACAAGCTGGTGGCGCTCAGCCCGCGCCGGATAACCCACGTCTACCTGTTCCACTGGAACCCATCGACGGCTCACGATTCGTGGGACTCGGGCCTGGTGAACGTCCACGACAAGCCGCGCCCGGCCTACAAGGTGCTCAAGCGGTTCCTGGCGGCGCAGGCGCGCCGGGGATAGGCTCGCGTCGAAATCAAAACCGAAGGGAGATCGGTGTGAAGGCACGAGTGGCGACGTGGCGCGGGGGTGACCCGGCCACCATCCAGGCCAACCTCGACGAGATCAGGGCGCGGGAGAGCAGCGGGCCGCCCGAGGGCGTCCCCTCGACTGCGCTGACGGTCCTGCAGAGCGAGGACGAGGTCATCTTCATCGCCCTCTTCGAGACCGAGGAGGACCTGCGGCAGGGTGACGCCACGCTCAACGAGATGAACCCGCCCGGCGGGGGCATGGGCGAGCGGACCGTCGCGTTCTACGACGTCCCGATCAAGTTCGAGACCCAGCGGGCCTGAGGACGGGCGACGCGGGCCGGTTCGACCGCAGGTCGGCCGGCCCGTTGCATCTGGTGGACCTCGTGAATTACCGTATGAGAGATTATCTACTAGACGATAATCCTGTATGGTATATCCATGTCCAACCCGTTCAAGTACGGGCCGATCGCCCTCGACGAGTCCTTCACCGACCGCGACGCCGAGGTTGCCGAGCTCTCGGCCGATGCGCTCAACGGCCAGGACGTCGTGATCTTCGCGCCGCGCCGCTACGGCAAGACGTCGCTCGTGCACCGCGTCGCGCAGCGGCTCGCCACTCGCCGCGCGCTCGTGGCGGAGGTCAACCTCTGGTTCACGCCCACGAAGGAGAAGCTCGCCGGCCGGCTCGCGCGGGAGGTCGCCGACATCCTGGGCCTCGCGGGCAAGGCGAGGGAGATAGCCCGCGCCTTTGCGGGGCTGCGCATCACGCCGACGATCACGATCGACCCCAACGACGGCTCGTTGAGCTTCAGCTTCGCCGCCGGCCACGCGTCCCAGGACGTCGACGACACGATCGAGCACCTGCTGCGGATGCTCGCCGAGACCGCCGTCGGCCGGAAGCGCCCGGTCGTCCTGATCATGGACGAGTTCCAGGAGATCGCCGAGATCGACCCCGGCCTGACGAAGCTCCTGCGCTCGGTCTTCCAGGAGCAGCCCGAGGTCTCGCACATCTATCTGGGCAGCAAGCGCCACCTCATGGAGCGGATCTTCAACGACGCCAACGAGCCCTTCTGGCGCAGCGCCAAGCGCGTCGAGCTCGGCCCGATCGAGCCCGAGGCGTTCCGGCCGTTCATCGTGGCCGGCTTTCGCGACCACGGCCGCAACGTCGAGGACGGCGTGGTCGACCGCGTGCTGGCCGTCACCGGCGGTCATCCCTACGCGACCCAGGAGCTCTGCTACTTCCTCTGGGCCGAGACGCCGGCGAAGCGGGTCGCCCGCGACGGCCAGTTCGACGCCGCGCTGACGAAGCTCCTGCGCTCGGAGCACTCGCACCTCAGCGACCTCTGGGACCGCGCGACCGCCAACCAGCGCCTGCTCCTCGCGGCGCTCGCCGACGCGCCCGGCCACCCGCTGTCCGAGGACTACCGCGCCCGCCACGGCCTACGCGGGGCCTCGACGACCCAGAAGGCGATCGACGGCCTCGTCAAGCAGGAGATCGTCGCCAAGGCCGGCGGCTTCGTCCGCATCGCCGAGCCGTTCTACGCGGAGTGGATCAGGCGCAACGGGTGAAGTGCTCGGTGTCACAAAGTTGTTACAAGCTCCGAAAATCCACTATGCTCCCCGAGCCGCCGCCCGGGTGGGTCCATCCCCGGAAAGCCCCTGAGAGACCCGCGCGGTGCGCGGGCCTTCTCGTTTGTGGGGGGCCGTGGTGGGCATGCCATGAACGATCCATTCGAGCGCGATGAAGCCAGGCGATTCCAGCGAGCCGACGACGCGGACGGACAAGCCGACCGCGCGCGGGATCGTGGCGGGGACGCTGCTTCTGAGCGGCGTCGTGCTCGGCGGGCTCGCCGGCGGCGTGCTCGGCGCACTCGTGGGTGCCTTCGGTCCGCTGCTCGCGCTCGGCTTGTTCCTCGGGTTCGCCGGGGGAACCGCGGCTGTGATCGTCCGCTTCCGGGACCTCTGACGGAGCGCTGATGACGTTCCTGCGCTTCATCGACGTGGCCCTCGTGGTCTTCTTCGCGCCGTTGCTGATCGTGGCCGGCGCGCCGGCGCTCGGCTACCTGCTCGGGGCCGCGAGCTGGATCCTCGCCCGCGTCAGCGGCGAGCTGCTGGATCGCAAGGCCCGCACGGTGGACGCACGAACAGGCATCGGCCTGCAGGTTGCTGGCATGATGGGCCGCGCCTGGGTCGTCGGCCTTGCCGTGGTCGCGGCCGGCGTGATCGGTGACAAGGACGACGCCATCTGTGCCGCGGTGGTCGCCCTCGTCGCCTTCACCGTCTATCTGCCCGTGTCATTGATCATCCGCCAGCTGGAGAGGAACGCCGTCCGTCCATGAGCACGAAGTCCAAGCTGCTGATCGGCTTTGGCGTGTACATCCTCGGATGCATCGTGATCGTCGTCGCGACCGGTTGGCACCGCTCGCAGAACAACGAGTTCCATCCGCAGAACGAGTTCAAGCTCGACACGTGGTTCAGCATCGGGCCGATCGACTTCAACAAGGCCGTGATGTACATCCTGATCGCGGCGATCCTCACGGTCTGGACGATGGTGTTCATCGCGCGTCGCATGCAGGCGCGGCCGAACCGCGTGCAGACGGCCGTCGAGGTGCTGTTCGCGCTGATGCGCGACAACATCACGCGCGGGAACATGGACCAGGCGACCGCCAGGAAGTGGTTCCCGTTCGTTGGCACGCTCTTCCTGTTCATCTGGTACTCGAACCTGATCGGCTACATCCCGCTGCCGACCAACACCGAGCACAAGATCGACGTCTTCGGCGTGCAGTTCCCGTCGTTCTCGCTGTACGCCGCGACCGCGAACCTCGCGATCCCGCTCGCGCTCGCCCTCGTGGTCTGGCTCTCATACAACATCGAAGGCGTGCGGGCGCACGGCTTCATCGGGTACCTCAAGAGTCGGGCGTCAGCGGACCACTGCTGCTGCTGCTCTTCCCGTTGGAGATCTTCTCCAACTTCATGCGCCTGATCTCGCTGTCCGTACGTCTCTTCGCCAACATCCTGGCGGGGCACCTGATCATCCTCTTCATGGCCGGCGCGCTCGCCGTCCTGCTCGGGATCGCCGCCCTCGGGTGGATCACGATCCCGGCCGGCGTCGCGCTGTTCCTCTTCGAAGTCGGGCTTGTGGCGACGCTGCAGGCCTTCATCTTCGCCACGCTCACCGCGATCTACCTGGGTGGCGCCGTCTCCCAGGAAGGGCACTAACAAGGAGTCAACTGTGGACCTCGCTGTCATCACCCACATCGCCCAGGCGGCGTCCGACGCCACGGGGCAGAAGGCCGGTCGAGCGATCGCGCTCGGCCTCGGCGGCGGCCTCGGCGCCGCGGGCGCCGGCGTCGGCATCGGCTTCATCTTCGGCAAGGTGATCGAGTCGGTCACCCGTCAGCCCGAGATGCGCGACGAGATCACGTCGATCCAGTGGCTCGGCTTCGCCCTCACCGAGGCGATCGTGTTCTACGCGTTCATCT
>VAYD01000043.1:0-323 GCA_005883905.1 Actinomycetota bacterium | reverse complement strand
CGATGCTGTCCACCATCGCCATCACCGCCGCCTCCTCCTCGGACAGCGGCGGCAGCTTCCTCGTCAAGCCGGGAATCGGCCTGATGGTCTGGACGCTGGTCGTGTTCGGCGTCGCGATGTGGCTGCTCGGGAAGCTCGCGTTCCCGCGGATCGCCGAGGCGCTCGACAAGCGCCAGCGTGCCATCGAGGAGTCGATCGATGCTGCCGAGCACACCAAGCAGGAGGCCGAGCAACTCCTGGCCGAGTACCGCGAGCGCCTGACCGAGGCCCGCCAGCAGGCGGACGAGATCGTCGCCCGCGCGAAGAAGGCCGCCGACGTCCAC
>VAYD01000494.1:2252-3548 GCA_005883905.1 Actinomycetota bacterium | reverse complement strand
ATCCTCGCGTCCGAGCTGATGTACGCGCTCGACATGGAAGAGGACGAGGCCGAGCAGCATCTGGACAACCTGCTGGCCGAGTCGGCGGGTGCGAGCCTGGCGGCTGCCTCGTAGAGGCACGGAACCGTGGCGGTCGCGCTGATCGTGGCCGCGGGTCGTGGCGAGCGTCTTGGGTCTGACCGACCCAAGACGCTCGTTCACGTTGGGGGCCGGCCGATGCTCGAGTGGTCGGTCGAGGTCCTGGGCGCGGTCTGCGACCAGGTCGTCGTGGCGCTGCCGCCGGGCGTGGTCGCTCCGGCCGGCACGCTGGGCGTGGTCGGTGGCGCGGAGCGCTCGCTGTCGGTGCGCAGTGCGCTGCGCGCGGCATCGGGCGACCCGGTGCTGGTGCACGACGCGGCGCGTCCGTTGGTGACGGTCGAGCTTGCGCAGGCGTGCCTCGACGCGCTCGATGCGCGCGACCTCGACGCGGCGGTCGCCGCGGCCGCGGTCACCGACACGATCAAGGAGGCCGGCGCCGACCAGGTGGTCTCGCGCACGCTCGACCGCTCGCGCCTGTGGGCGATCCAGACGCCGCAGGCATTTCGCCGCGAGGCGCTCGAGCGCGCGCTCGCGCAGCCCGACGACGTCGTCGCGACGGCCACGGACGACGCCGCGCTAGTCGAGGCCCTCGGCGGCCGCGTCGGGATCGTCGAGGCGCCGCGCGAGAACCTGAAGGTCACAACACGACTCGACCTGCAGGTGGCCGAGCTGCTCCTGCGAAAAAGGGGTCAGTCCCCTGATTCGCATGGTGCGAAAAAAGGGACAGACCCCTGATTCGCACAACGCGACTGGGGGACTGTCCCCGGAGTCGCGTGCGAGACTGGCCGGGTGCTGACCGACTACCACGTGCACCTGCGCGTCGACGACCCGTCGAGCACGCCGGCGGACACCGCGTTCACGGCGTCCAACGCCGAGCGCTACCGCGAGGTCGCGGCCGAGCGGGGGATCGAGGAGCTCGGTGTCGCGGAGCACGTGTATCGCTTCACCGAGGCGCTCGAGGTCTGGAACCATCCCCTGTGGGTGGAGTCGGCGCGCGACGACATCGACGAGTACGTGGGCTTCGTGCGTGAGGAGACCGACCTGCGCCTGGGCATCGAGGCGGACTTCATCCCGGGCCGCGAGGACCGCATGCGCACCCTGCTCGAGGGCCGCGACTGGGACTACGTCGTCGGGTCGATCCACTTCCTCTCCGAGGGCGCGCTCGACTACGACAAGTTCGACGTGTGGAACTCCGGGCGCTCGCCCGACCACGTGTGG
>VAYD01000494.1:0-2036 GCA_005883905.1 Actinomycetota bacterium | reverse complement strand
GCCCGACCAGCTCGGCTTCGAGTACGACCGCGCGCTCGAGCTGCTCGGCGACCTCGGCGTCGAAGAGCTGTGCGTGTTCGACCACCGCAAGCGGCGGCTGGAGCCGATCGGATGAGCATCCGCGCCGGCATCGGGTGGGACTCGCACCGGCTCGAGGCGGGGCGCAGGCTGATCCTCGGCGGCATCGACCTCGAGCACGACCGTGGGCTCAGCGGCCACTCGGACGCGGACGTGCTCACCCACGCCGTGATGGACGCGCTGCTCGGCGCGGCCGGCTGCGGCGACATCGGCCAGTGGTTCCCCGACACCGATGCGCGCTACAAGGACGCCGACTCGATCGCGCTGATGCGCGTCCTGGTCGCCGAGCTCGAGGCGCGCGGCGTGCGCCCGACGCACTGCGACACGACCGTCGTCATGGAGCGCCCGAAGCTCGCGCCGCACCGCGACGCGATCCGCGAGTCGCTCGCCGGGGGCCTGAAGCTGCCGTTCGAGTCCGTGAACGTGAAGGCGAGCACCGGCGAGGGCCTCGGGTTCGTCGGCCGCGCCGAGGGCGTCGCCGCGCTCGCCATCGTCACCGTCGACGCAGCCTGAACGTGCACGAGACCGAGCTTGTCCTCCTCGGCCTGCTGGCGGGGCTCTGCTTCTTTCTCCTGCTCGCCTATCGCACGGGCGTCCCGTACCCGATCCCGCTGGTGATCGGCGGCTGCGTGCTCGGCTACCTGCCGGGCGTCCCGGACGTGCGGATGAGCCCGGAGATCGTGCTGCTCGCGTTCCTGCCGCCGCTGCTGTACTCGGCGGCGTTCTTCTCGTCGCTGCGCAACCTGCGCGCGAATCTCGGTCCGATCATGGTGCTCGCGATCGGCCTCGTCATAGCGACGATGGTCGGTGTCGCCGTCGTCATCCACCAGGTCAGCGGGATGCCGTGGGCGCCGGCGTTCGTGCTGGGCGCCGTGGTCTCCCCGACCGACCCGACAGCGGCCACCGAGATCGCGGGGCGATTGGGCGCGAAGCGTCGCTACATCACGATCATCGAGGGCGAGTCGCTGATCAACGACGCGACCGCGCTGATCCTCTACAAGTACGCGGTCGCGGCGGTCACGGCCGGCACGTTCTCGCTGCTGGACGCGGGCGGGAAGTTCGCCCTCGCGAGCGTCGGCGGGATCGCGATCGGGCTCGCGGTGGGGTACGTCGTGGCCGCGTTGCGCAAGCACCTGGACGACCCGGCAACGGAGATCTCGATCTCGCTGGTGACCGCGTACCTCGCGTACCTGCCGGCAGCGGCGCTCGGCGCCAGTGGCGTCCTCGCCGCGGTCACGGTCGGCGTCTACCTCGGCTGGCGCTCGCCCGAGCTGATCACGCCGGCCACCCGGCTGCAGGCGTTCGCCGTGTGGGAGATCCTGGCGTTCGTCCTCAACGCCGCGCTGTTCACGCTCGTCGGATTGCAGCTGCCGGCAGTGATGGACGGCATCTCCGGGGAGTCAGCCGGCGTGCTGGCGCGCGACGCCGCCGTGGTGATCGCGGCCGTTCTGGTCGTCCGGGCGCTGGCGGTCGTTCCGTTCGCGATCGCGCGCAGCAAGTTCTGGGAGGGCGAATGGCTCGGGCCCGCCGCGGCGGTCACCTGGACCGGCATGCGCGGCGCCGTCACCCTTGCCGCCGCGCTGGCGCTGCCTGAGTTCGCCGAGCGCGACCTCGTGATCTTCCTGGCGTTCGCGGTCGTCGTGTTCACGGTCGTCGTGCAGGGGCTCACCTTGCCCGGGCTGATCCGCCGACTCGACTTCTACGAGGACGGCAGGATCGAGCTGAAGGAGACCAAGGCCCGGATCCTCGCGGCCAAGGCGGCGATCGAGCGCATCGAGCCGCTGCGCGAGGAGGAGTGGGTGCGCGAGGAGACGGCCGACCGGATGCGCGCGCTGTACGAGTTCCGCATCCGGCGCTTCAAGGCGCGCTTCGACGACGAGGACGATGGCGCGATCGAGGAGGGGTCGCTGTCGTACCAGCGGCTGCGCCGCATGATCCTCGACGCCGAGCGCGGCGAG
>VAYD01000042.1:3237-10831 GCA_005883905.1 Actinomycetota bacterium | reverse complement strand
CACGTGACGCTGTGGGGATAGACCCCTCAGTGTCAGCGCGACCGATGATCAGGCCCGCGCCGACGGTGTCGTTCGTCGCCTCGTCGATGAGGATGAACGCGCCGGTCGCGCGGTTGCGCTGGTAGGGGTCGAAGACGATCGGCTCGCCGGTGCGCAGGCGCACGCGGCCGATCTCGTTGAGCCCGAGGTCCTCGGCGGTGTCGTCGCGATGCAGGGAGTCGACGTCGATCTGGTGCAGGATCTCGCTGAGCACCGCGCGCGACGTGCGCGTCGTCTGCTTGACGAACAGGCGCGCGCCGGCGCGCACCGGCGTCTCGCTCATCCAGCAGACGATCGCGTCGAGATCGCGCGACACGACCGGCTGGTTGTGCGGGCGGCAGATCATGTCGCCGCGTGACACGTCGAGGTCGTCGGCGAGGTGGACGGTCACCGACATCGGCGGATAGGCCTCCGCGACCAGCCCGTCCAGGGTGTCGATCCGCTGGATCTTCGACGTCGCGCCGCTCGGCAGCACGACGACGTCGTCGCCGGCGCGCAGCACGCCCGAGGCGACCTGCCCGGCGTAGCCGCGGTAGTCGTGGTGCTCGTCGGTGCCCGGGCGGATCACCCACTGCACCGGGAAGCGCACGTCGATCAGGTTGCGGTCCGACGCGATGTGAACGTGCTCGAGGTGGTACAGGAGCGGCGAGCCGCCGTACCACGGCATGTTCTCGCTGCGCTCGACGACGTTGTCGCCCTTCAGCGCGCTGATCGGGATGAACGAGACGTCGGAGACCTCAAGCCGCGCGGCGAAGTCGGTGAACTCGTCGGCGATCCGGTTGTAGACGTCCTCGGACCAGTCGACGAGGTCCATTTTGTTGACACAGACCACGATGTGCGGGATCCGCAGCAGCGAGGCGATGAACGCGTGCCGGCGCGACTGCTGGACGATGCCGTTGCGCGCGTCGACGAGCACGAGCGCCAGGTCCGCGGTCGACGCGCCCGTGACCATGTTGCGCGTGTAGCGGACGTGGCCAGGGGTGTCGGCCATGATGAACGTCCGCCGCGGCGTGGCGAAGTAGCGGTAGGCGACGTCGATCGTGATGCCCTGCTCGCGCTCTGCGCGCAGCCCGTCGGTCAGCAGCGCCAGGTCGACCTCGCCGTTGGCGCCGTGGCGGCGCTCGGAGGCCTGCGCGACCTGCTCGAGCTGATCCTCGAAGATCTGCTTGGAGTCGAAGAGCAGCCGGCCGATCAGCGTCGACTTGCCGTCGTCGACCGACCCGGCCGTCGCGATCCGCAACAGCCCGCCGGTGCCCTGAGAAGGAACCGCGACGCTCACTAGAAGTAGCCCTCCTTCTTGCGGTCCTCCATGGCGGCTTCGGACACGCGGTCGTCCGCGCGCGTCTCGCCGCGCTCCGTGACCCGCGTCGCCGCGATCTCCGTCACGACGTCCTCGAGCGTCGCCGCGGTCGACGCTACGGCGCCGGTGCACGACATGTCGCCGACGGTGCGGTAGCGCACCCACGCCTCGAACGGCTCCTCGCCCTCGATCAGCTCCGTGAACGACGACGTCGCGTAGAGCATGCCGTCGCGGCGGAAGACCTCGCGCTCGTGCGCGTAGTAGATCGACGGGATCTCGAGGCGCTCGGTGGCGATGTACTGCCACACGTCGAGCTCGGTCCAGTTCGAGATCGGGAACACGCGGCAGTGCTCGCCGCGCTTGATGCGCCCGTTGTAGAGGTTCCACAGCTCGGGCCGCTGGTTCTTGGGATCCCACGTCCCGAAGTCGTCGCGGAACGAGAAGATCCGCTCCTTGGCTCGCGCGCGCTCCTCGTCGCGCCGCGCCCCGCCGAACGCTGCGTCGAAGCCGTGCTCCTTGATCGCGTCGAGCAGCGTCACGGTCTGCAGCCGGTTGCGCGAGGCGCGCGGCCCGGTCTCCTCGACGACGCGGCCCTGGTCGATCGACTCCTGCACCGACGCGACGACCAGCCGCTCGCCGAGCTCGCGCACGCGGCGGTCGCGGAACTCGAGGACCTCCGGGAAGTTGTGGCCGGTGTCGACGTGCATCAGCGGGAACGGGAAGCGCCCGGGCCGGAACGCCTTCTCCGCCAGGCGCAGCAGCACGATCGAGTCCTTGCCGCCGCTGAACAGCAGCACCGGGCGTTCGAACTCCGCGGCGACCTCGCGCATCACGTGGATCGCCTCGGACTCGAGGACCTTCAGGTGGTCGAGCTCGTAGCTCACGTGACCAGCACCTCGCGCACGCGGACGCGCTGCAGGCCGTAGGCGAGCACGCCGACGATCACCGGCGGCCCGATGATCATCCCGGCGCTCAGGTCCGCGCCCGCCTTCGACGCGACGCCGAGCGCCGAGCCGAGCATCACGCAGCCGAGCGCCGGACGCAGCGCCGCCGCGGGCACGCGCCGCGACAGGTGCTCGCCGATCCAGACGCCGGGAAGCGAGCCGATGAGGATCGTCCCCATCAGGCCCCAGTCGATGTTGCCGACGAACAGCAGCGCGATGCCTGCCGCCCACAGCATGATCGCCGCGTGGAACACGTCGGTGCCGACCACGCGGTGCGGCGTGAGCGAGAAGACGAGGATCAGGGCCAGGCCGACGAGCGCGCCCGATCCGACGCTCGTCATCCCGAGCGTGAAGCCGAGCAGCAGGCCGAGCAGCACCGCGGCGACCTTGGTGTGCCGGTGAAGCGCCACCTCGTGGCGCTCGCGCGCGACGAGCGCGGGCACGAACAGCGCCCGCGCCAGCGTGATCACCGCGGTCGTCGCCAGCACGCCGGCGACGATCCACAACAGGGTGTCGTTGAACGCGGCGCCGTGGACGTGGTGCAGGTGTGAGATCAGCAGCACGCCTGCGATGGAGCCCGGCACCGACCCGAACGCCAGCCACTTCGACACGCCCATGTCGACCGTGCCGTTGCGCCAGTGGCGCCAGCCGCCGACCGTCTTCGTCACGGCGCCGTAGGCGATGTCGGTGCCCACGGCGACGACCGGATTCGTCCCGATGAAGATCACGAGCAGCGGCGTCATGAGCGACCCGCCGCCGATCCCGTCAGCCCCACGAGGATGCCGACGCCGAGCCCGAAGGCGATGACCAGCGGATCCATGAAGTCGTGAAGCCTAGGGGCCTACGCCGCATGCAGGCCGCATTCGACCTTGTCGGTGCCGGCCCAGCGCCCGGCACGCCCGGCACCCGGCGCCGTGCACGGCTCGCAGCCGATCGACTCGAAGTCGCGGTCGTGGAGGAGGTTGTACGGGATGTCGTTGCGGAAGATGTAGGCCCAGACCTCGCGCTCGGTCCAGTCCGCGAGCGGGTTGGCCTTCCACAGCCCGTGCTTGGCGTCCCAGTGCAGCTTCGGCGTGCTCGCGCGCTCGTCCGACTGGTCGCGACGCAGGCCGGCGACCCACGCGTCGGCGTTCGCCAGGCGCTCGCGCATCGGCACGACCTTGCGGATCGAGCAGCACAGGTCCGGGTCGCTCTCCCACAGCTTGTCGCCGTGCAGCGCGCGCTGCTCGTCGAGCGAGATCCCGCGCAGCCCCTCGACCGTCACGTCGTAACGCTCCTCGAGCGCGCGCCAGGTGTCGTAGGTCTCCGCGAAGTGCAGGCCGGTGTCGAGCGTGAAGAAGCTCACGTCACGCGAGATCTGCGTGGCCATGTGCATGATCACGCTCGCTTCCTTCTGGAACGAGCACGCGATCGCCACGCGCTCGTGGCGATCGATGACGTGCGCGAGGACCTGCTCGGCGCTGAAGCGCTCGAGGTCGAGCTCTAGATTGCGCACTCGCCTTCTCCCCGGATCACCTCGAACGGGGCCGACCGGTTCCAGTCGATGAAGTAGTTCATGGACTCGAGCGAGAACTCGATCGGCAACGTGAGATCCTTGACCTGCTCTTCGAAGCGCGGCGTGCCGACGCGCTCGGCGTAGTCGCCGAACGGCTCGCCGTCGTTGCGCTCGGCCTCGTACATCCGGATCCAGCGCTCGACGGCGTCGGGGACGCGCTTGGCCGGCAGCCGCAGCTTCAGCCGCTTGCCGTACTCGACCACGCCGTTGTCGGTCGTCCCGCCGACGTGCGGGATGTAGGCCGGGATCGTGTGCTCGCCGACCTTGATCGACGCGCCGTAGAACCCGATCGACCCGAGGTGATGCTGGCCGCAGCCGTTCGGGCAGCCGGACATCTTCAGGTGGATCTTGCGAGTGAGCCGGTCGGTGATGTTCATCGACTCGACCCGCTCCTGCAGCGCCTTGTTGAGGCCCATCGAGGATGTGATCCCGAGCTTGCAGGAGTCGGTGCCCGGGCACGAGACGACGTCGGTGATCTCGTAGGAGCCGGCGTCGCCCAGGTCAAGCTCCTTCAGGCGCAGCCACACGTCGTAGATCGCCTCGTTGCGCACCCAGCGCAGGACGAGGTTCTGGTCGATGTGCGTGCGGGCGTAGCCGCCGGTGTAGTCGCGCATGATCGCGGCGAGCCCGCGGAACTGCTCGGGTGTGAGGTCGCCGCGCGTGACCTTCACGCTCACGGTCGAGAAGCCCTCCTGGCGCTGCGGGATGACGTTCGCCTCGACGAAGCGGTCGAACTGCGTGCTGTCGCCGTTGGGGCTCGAGACCTGCAGCGGCGGCGCCGGGGCGTTGGCATCCTCGTCGTGGACGAAGACCAGGCGCGAGGGGTCGAAGTCGCGCTCGCCGACCCAGTCGCCCTTGAGCTCCTCCTCGACCTGGGCGCGCAGCTCGTCGATGCCGAACTTGTCGACGAAGACCTTGATGCGCGCGCGGGCGCGGTTGACGCGCAGCCAGTCCTGACGGTCGAAGACGCGGAAGACGGCCTCGGAGACCTTGAGGTACTCGCCGTCGTCGGCGGACACGAACTCGTAGAGCGTGGGGGCGACCCGCGGCATGATCGACGTGCCGCCGCCGACGCGCATCTCGAAGCCCTTCACGCCGTCTTTGATGCGCGGGATGAAGCCGACGTCGTGGATGCCGGTGATCGCGCGGTCCTCGTCGGTCGAGGTGAAGGCGGTCTTCACCTTGCGGGGCATCAACTGCGTCGTCGGGTGGCGCACGAAGTAGCGCACGTACGCGCCCGCGTACATCGTCGGGTCGAACAGCTCGCCCTCGCACACGCCGGCCCACGGGTCGGCGGTCACGTTGCGGACGGTATTGCCGCAGCCCTCGCGGCTCGAGAGGCCGCTCGGCCCCAGCTCGCGGATGAGCTTCGCGGCGTCCTCCAGTGGCACGTGGTGCATCTGGATGTTCTGGCGCGTCGTGATGTGCCCCTTGTTCAGCGGGACGTACTTCTCGACGACGTCCGCGAACGCCTCCAGCTGCTCCGGGTTGACGCCGCCGAACGGCAGCTTCACGCGGATCATCTGGACGTTGGGCTGGCGCTGCCCGTAGACGCCCTGCTTGAGCCGGAAGCCGATGAAGTCGTTCTCCTCGGTCTGGCCGTCGAGGAACTTGTGCGCCTCCGTGTCGAAGTCGTCGAACTCCTCGCGCAGGACGGGGATGATGTGCCCCGGGACGTCCTCCAGGACTTCCGGGTTCTCCAGGCTGCCCGGCTTGCCCTTGATCGTGCTCGGCTCCATCCCGCGTTGTATAGCAGGTCAATCCCGACCTGTTTTAGGGGGTTTCGGTGTGGCGGCGGCCGTCGGTGCGCAATTCCACCGTTCCACCACCGGTCTGCGCCGTTCGTGCACCGCGGCGGCCGATGCTCGCCGCGACCGATCGTATGAGGCGGTCGGCGAACCTCCCAGGAGGAGCGATGTCCCCCAAGCATCGGCGTTTCATCACCTTCGGCGCAGCGGTGGTCCTCGCCTGCGCGGTGTCGGCGCCCGCGACGTTCGCGGACGGCGCGGACCTCCGCTCGCCGGACACGCGCGACTTGGCGCGCAGCGCCCAGGCGAGCCCGGCGGTCGACCTCCGCTCGCCGGACAGCCGCGACGGTCACCGCGCTGCGCCCGCGGCCGATGTCGTGATCGACGGACGGTCGCCCGACGCCGTCGACCTTGCCTCCGGCCGCGTCGTCACGCTCGCGCCCGTCGTCTCGGTCGCCGCCCCGCAGGGCGGGTTCGACTGGGGCGACGCCGGGATCGGCGCCGGCGGCGCCGTCGCCGTCCTGCTGCTCGGATTGGGAGTGGCCCTGATGGCGACGCACCGTCGCCGCGGCATCAAGCCGCCGCGCGCAGTCCCCCACTAGCGAACGCGGACAGGCGGCGGGGTGATCACGCGATCGCCCCGCCGCACGCCGCCGGCGGCGCCCGACACGAGCACCGCGCCGGCCGCCACGGCGACATCGCTCAGACCGTGCGCCCGGACCGTGATGGCGACGCTGTTCGTACGAGGATCGATGCGGGCCAGCGTCCCATCCGAGTTGGCGACCCAGACAGCGTCCCGGCTCCCCGCGATCCGCAGCGGAGTGTGCTGGACGCCGATGGGGATCGTCGCTCCGACTCCGCGCCATGCGGGATCGATGCGCGACAGCGTCGCGGTGTTGCCATTCAGCACCCACACGGAGTCCGCGGCGAGCATGACCTGGAGCGGGAACGGGCTGGTGCGCGTCGCGCGGCCCGCAATCGGTATGCGGTCGGTGATGACACCGCGCGCTGGATCGATGCGCAGCAGGCGCGACGACGGTCCGCTGATCGCCCACACGGCGTCGGCTGAGGCCGCGACGTCGTTCAGAGGCTCGCCGGTGTCGAGTCGCCGCACGACCCGCCCTCGGTGCGGGTCGACCTCGATCAGGCGCTGCGTTCCGTCGGTGACCCACACCTTGCCTGCTCCGACCGCGATCGACCAGGGGTCCGGCGCCGTTCTGTCGTGCAGGAACGGTGCGCTCATCCGGCGGCGGACCACGCCGTCGGCGAGGTCGATCTGGACCAAGCGGCCGTGCTCGCGATCGAGCACCCAGAGCGCGCCTGCCCCCGCGGCAAGATCGCTCGCGAAGACTCCCGGCGACATCACGCGCTGCACCGTGAGCGTCCTTGGATCCAAGGCCGACACGGTGCGGGCGCGGTCGGAGGCGATCAACATGACGTCGCCGGACGGCGCCAGCCTTGCCGGTCCGGCCGGAACAGCCGACGCGACCTCGAGCGCCCCATTGCGCCCGATCCGGCCGACGGCGTCCGCTCCGAGCAGCACGGGGCGCGCGCGCGATGCGCTGTGTGTCAGTTCGACGACGCCCGCAGCGATCGCGATGGCGAGCAGCACACAGCCTGCTCCGATGATGGCCCGGGCGCGGCTGCGGTTGCCGGGGCGGTCCGTCAGAGCCCCGCCGTGCGGTCCGTCGAGGCCCGGATCGTGGGCGAGGATCTGCAGCTCGAGTTCCTGGAGCGCCGGCCCTGGCTCCAGGCCCAGCTCGTCCACAAGGACGCGACGGCCCTCCTGGTATCGCGCGAGAGCGTCGACCTGGCGACCGGACCGATAGAGCGCGAGCATGAGCTGCCCGCGGAGCCGCTCGCGTTGCGGGTGGGCTCGCACGAGGGACTCGAGCGCCGGCACCGCTACCAGGTTGCGGCCGAGCGCAAGGTCGATGTCGGCGCGGTCCTCGAACGCCTCCACGCGCAGCTCCTCGAGCCGGGCGGCCTCAGCGCTGAGCGCTGGCTC
>VAYD01000042.1:0-3158 GCA_005883905.1 Actinomycetota bacterium | reverse complement strand
TTGAGCGCACCACGCTCCTGGGCAGTCTGGGCGTCGCCGACGAGTCGCTCGAAGCGCGCCGCGTCCAGATCGCCGGCGGCGATGGTCAGCCGGTAGCCGTGGCCATCCGTTTCGACGGCGTCACCGCCGAGCGCTTTGCGTAACCGCGAGACGTAGCCCTGCAGTGTCTTGGCCGCCGTGGCGGGCGGGAGCTCGCCCCAGAGCTCGTCGACGAGGCGGTCCGTCGAAACGGTTCCGCCGCGGTGCACGATGAGCAGCGCCAGGAGAGCGCGCTGCTTGGCGCCGCCGAGCAGCAGCGGCGGTCCTTCGCCGTCGCCGACTTCCAGGGGCCCCAGGATCTTGAACTTCACGCAGGTCTCGCGATCTGCCCCACATGCGACCGTACAGCGCCGACGCGGTCGCGGCTAGATCCAGACGATGTGCGCGGGCTCGCGGTCCACGCCTTCCAGCAGGGCGGTCCGCACCCACGGGTTCATGGGCGGCTCCACCGGCGCGGGGGGCGGCGCGGTGGCGCGCATGAACTGCTCGATCGCCGCCGCGACGGCCGCGGCCTCCTCCGGCGAGGCCGCGGTCTGGACGATCTCGATCTTCGGGCGGCGGTTGGGCACCGAGCGGGATGATGCCAGGCAATGCCCAAGATCCATGTGCTCGATCACGACGCCGTGCTCGCCGCCGTCTCGCCCGCGGCGGCAATCGACGCGGTGCGCAAGGGCTTCCTGCGCCACTACCGCGGCGACTGGGTGATGCCGCCGAAGGTCTACCTCGACTCGCCGGGGTTCGGCGACTTTCGGGCGATGCCGGCGCGCGGCGACGGGATCGCGATCCTGAAGTGGATCTCGTCGTTTCCTGGCAACGAGCGGCGCGCGCTGCCGACGGTGATGGGGATGGTCTGCGTGAGCGATGCGGAGACGAGCGAGCCGCTGGCGCTGCTGGACGCCGCGGCAGTGACGGCCCTGCGCACCGGCGCGGTCGCAGCGGTTGCTGCGCGCGCGCTCGCGCGCGAGGACGCGAAGACCGTCGGGATCATCGGCTGCGGCCTGCACGGCGCCTGGGCGGCGCGCTGTCTCGCCGCCGACGGCTACGGCCCGGGCGTCTGCGTCGATCCGCGCGTCGAGGCGCAGGAGGCCCTCGCCGAGGAGTTCGAGTGGTCGGGCGGGCAGACCCAGGACGCGTTCGCCTGCGACATCGTCTGCTGCGTCACGCCCGGCCATGAGACCGTGGTCGACGCCGGCGACCTGCGGCCCGGCATGCACCTGAACATGCTCGGTGCCGACGGGCCCGGGAAGGCCGAGATGACGATCGGCGCCGTCGCCACGTGCGCGCTCTTCTGCGACGAGTGGGCGCAGGCCTCCCACGGCGGCGAGCTGACCGGTGCCGTCGAGGCGGGCCTCGTCAAGCGCGAGCAGGTGACCGATTTGGGCGCCGTGCTGGCCGGCAGGGCCCCGGGCAGGCCCGGCCCGGACGCCGTCACGATGTTCGACTCGACAGGCCTCGCGATCCAGGACCTGGCGATCACCGCCGCCGCGCTACAGGCGTTGCGCGACGGCCACGTCGAGGCGCAGACGGTCGAGCTCTAACGCCGACTGCCGGCTGGATCGGCCTCGCGACGCGTGCCGACCGCGCCTGGGCCCCGCGCTCGCGCCCGAGCTACCGCGCTGCCCGAACGTTTTCCACCGCAGGCGTGGCATTCGTGCGGCACGACGAACGTTCTTCGTGTCCACGCCGACCGGGACGCCACCGCTCCTCGGCCAGTGCAGCTCTAGCGCCGCTTCACCTTCAGCGTGTACGGACCGCATGCGCGGCCGTCGGACTCGCGCACCGTCCGGCCGTTGAGGTCCTTGAGCGCGACGCGCAGCCGCTTCGCCGTGACCGTGATCTCCCCGTAGGAGTACGTGTCCAGCGCCGCGCACCTCATGCCGATGCCGTTCGGCGGCTTCGGCTTGAAGAACGCGCTGCGGACGAGGTCGGCGGTCCCCGGCCGGCCGAGCGCCTCGTCGATCTCGCGGGCGAACGTCCGCGTCGCGACCGGCCCGGTCGTGAAGTCGTAGATCCCCGAGTCCTTGACGCCGGCGTCCTCGAGCGTCGTGTACTTCACGGTGTCGACGAGGTTCGCGTGGTCGTCGGTGGTGAGGAAGACCACGTTGCGCACATTGGCCTGCAGGAAGTGCACGAGCTTGAGGCGCTCGGCCTCGTAGCCCTCCCACCGGTCGTACGGCAGCGCGTAGAACTGCTGGATCGGGACCTCGTTGACGACCACCTTCCAGGTCGCCCTCGAGCGCTTGATCGCGCTGGTGAAGCGCGCGTATTGGGCGGCTCCGAGCATGGTTCGGCCCGGGTCGTTCAGCGCGGCGAGGCACGCCGGCGGCGTCGGCTGCTTGAAGGACGGCTCGATCGCTCCGAAGAGGTTGCGGACCCGCTCCGGCGCGGCGGGCGCCAGGTCGGGCTGATGCGTGTCCGGGTTGTCGCAGACGTGGTTCGCGCTCGCCTTGGCCGAACGGAACGAGCGCTCGTCGAGGAAGAAGACCTCGAGGTTCTTGCCCCAGCGGAACGATCGGTAGATGCCGTTCGCCGGGCTGAACGTCACCGGCATGTAGTCCGTGAACGCCTGGACGCCGGCGTCGTAGATCGTGCTCCCGAGCTCTTCGCGCGTGAAGTCGTTGAGGAACTCGTGGTCGTCCCAGTGGTTGTACATCGCCGCCGCGGAGCGGACCCTGCGCAGGCTCGCCATCGCGACGTTCTGCTTGTACTTCGCCCACTTGTCGGCCACCGTCAGCGCGGGCGGCGCGCCCGCCACCTCGGAGTCCGAGTAGATCGTGTCGCCGACGTTGATGTTGAACGCGTTGCGCTCGCGCGCCATGCGGTCGTAGACCTGGAAGTCGTTGTATGCCCCGAGCGCGTCCGCGTCGCCCGAGAACGCGAACCGGATCGGAGCATTGGTGCGCGGCGCCGGCGCGGTCCGGAACCGCCCGACGGCGCTGCGATGGCCGCCCTGGCTGAAGGCGTAGCGGTACCCCGTCGCTGCCTTGAGGCCGGTCACGCGGCGCTGCACCGTCAGGTCCCGCTCAGGCGCTGCCGCGAGGTGGAACGTGCGGCCCCCGACCCGCAGCTCGACGTCGCCGGCCGCGTCCGCGCGCGTCCACAGCAGCGCGCTGCTCGAC
>VAYD01000041.1 GCA_005883905.1 Actinomycetota bacterium | reverse complement strand
GTCACCGAGCATGATCTTCTCGCCAGGGCGTCTGGTGATGATGAGCACGTTCCCTCCTTGGAAGATGGTCCGAGGCGAGCGTACTCGGTGCTGCGGCCTCTGGAGCGATGAGTTTCGCCCGTCACGGGCGTCAGAGAGACAGAGCGAAAGGATCCGCGCTGTCCGCAACCCCATATCCAGAGCCGACGACAGGGCTGATGGCCCTGCGCGCCGTGTCGCGCGCCGACCTCAAGGCGGCATGCGAGCGGCTGCACGCGCTCGCCGGGGGAGGGGGACTCGGCGCGATCGCCTGCGATGTCAGCGAGCTGGCCGCAGAGATCGCCGCCGTCGACGCGCTCGCACGGCTTGCGCTGGTCGCGCGGCGGCTCGGCTGCCCGTTGAAGGTGCGCCGCGCGTCGCCGGAGCTGCGCGACCTCGTCGAGTTGTGCGGCCTGAGCGACGCGCTAGGCGTCGTCGGGCGGGACGGGCGGCAGCCCGAAGAGCGGGAAGAGCCGGTCGACGTCGAGGAACGTGTTGATCCCGACGATCCGGCCGCTTGAGATCTCCAGGACGCCCAGGCCCCACGGGTGATGGCCGCTGCCGTCCGCGTTCGGGCGGTACTGCCCGTACGCCGGCAGGCCGTTGGCCGTCGTCGCGATCAGCTTCGAGCCGCGGCACGGAGCGCCGGGGCCGAGGAACCACGCGCGGATGTGCTCGATGCCGCGCAGCCAGAGGTCGTACGGCGGCATCGACATCGTCGCGTCCTCGGCGAGCAGCGCGACGAGCGAGTCCATGTCGTAGGCCTCGAACGCCTTGAGATAGCGGTCGACCAGCTCCTGCTGGTCGGCGTCGAGCTTCGACGCGTCCTCGGCCAGCTCGACGCCGGCCGAATCGAGCGATGCGCGCGCCCGCTGCAGCGCGCTGTTGACCGACGGGACGCTGGTGTCGAGCAGCTCCGCGGTCTCGGCCGCGCTCCAGCGCAGCACCTCGCGCAGGATCAGCACCGAGCGCTGCTTGGCCGGCAGGTGCTGCAGCGCGTTGACGAATGCGAGCCGCAGCGTCTCGCGCTCCTGCGCCAGCTCCGCCGGGTCGGCGGCGTCCGGCAGCACCCGCGCGTCGGGGATCGGCTCGAGCCAGGTCGCCTCAGGCGACTGCGTCAGATGGCTCTCGGGCGTCCCGACCGCGCTAAGGTCCATCGGCCGCGCGCGCCGCTTGCGCCCGTCGAGCATGTCGAGGCAGACGTTCGTCGCGATCTTGTAGAGCCACGACTTGAACGCCGAGCGGCCCTCGAAGCGATCGACGTTGCGCCACGCGCGCAGAAACGCCTCCTGGACCGCATCCTCGGCCTCGAACGACGAGCCGAGCATGCGGTAGCAGTAGCCGGTCAGCGCTCGGCGGTGCTGGTCGAGCGCAAGCTCGAAGTCCTGCGGGATGCTGGTCTGGACACCGGCCATCCACCGGCATGCTACCGCTCAGGCGACCAGACGAAGAATGTCGGCGTCCGCATCGAGCGCCTTGCGCAGCTTCTTCTTCATCTCGCCGTGGACCTGGCAGACGCGCGACTCGGAGACGCCGAGCACCTCGCCGATCTCGGCAAGCGTCAGGTTCTTGACGTACAGCATCACCGCGATCTCGCGCTCGCGCTGCGGCAGCGTCGCGAACGCCTTGCGGAACTTCTCCTTGGCCTCGGTCGTCGTGGCCGTGTGCTCCGGGTCGAAGCGCTCGTCGGTGGAGGCGAGCGTGTCGATGCGCTCGATCGTCGTCTCGTCGTCGCTCATCACCAGCGCGTTGAGCGAGGTCATGTTCGAGCGCGCGATCTCGCTGCGGCGGCGGCGCAGCTCGGCGGGCTCGACGCCGGTGAACTCGTCGGCGGCCTTCTCGATGTCGCGCTCCCAGCGGCGGACCGAGCGCGGGGCCCAGTCCTGGCGGCGCAGCTCGTCGAGCACGGCGCCGTGGATACGGGTCCACGCGTACTGCTCGAGCGTTGCGCCCTTCGCCGGATCGAAGCGGTCGAGCGAGTGGATCAGCGCCTCGAGGCCGCAGGAGATGAAGTCCTCGACCTCGCAGCGGGCCGGTATCTCGCGAGCCTTCTTGTAGACGATGTACTTGACCAGCGGAGCGAACGTCAACACCAGGCGATCGCGCAGCGCGCGGTCGTTCGTGCGGCGATACTCGCGCCACAAGGCCAGGGTCTGGTCCGGGGCGGCACGCCGAGGCGTGGGGGAAACGAGGGCCATCTTCTTGTTCCTTCGGAGGGACGGCGGGGACAAGGGCGTATCGGTCCCCGCCCAGGACACCTGTACCCCGGTTTTCGGACCGCCCGTCCATACGTCTAGTCGGTGGCTCCCCAGAATCGGGGAGGCCGTCTGTCCGGGGCGGGCATGCAGGCCTCAAGGCGGCATGATGCTCGGCTCCAACGTCTTGCCATTCGGCAGTAGGTCGATCGTGGACAGCGAGCCTCACTGCGTGCCCGAAGCAGCTCGCGCAGAGGTCGTGGACCTCGCCATCCGGCGAGCCGCAGCAAGCCCCGTCGCGGACATCCCCTCGGAGGTCCTCGATGAACTGGATGCCGCTGCGCAGCTGTGGCTCGACCTTCGCGAGGGAGACCGTGAGGTTCGCTTCGACACGAACGCGCAATCGGGTCGGGTGGAGGCAACGCTCTGCGACAACGAGGGCGGAGTCGTCCGCGCGCTGCCGCTCCGCGAGCTCGTCCGGCCAGACGACGACGGCCCCCAGACAGCCGCCTGATCGCCCTCAGGGGCACTCGCAGACGAGCACGACGTTCCACGCGTTGCCGGTGCGCCTGAGGCCGACGCCGCCGAGCGCGTGCCCGTCGACGGTGACCTTGTCGAGTGCCTCCTTGGACTTGTGCGGTAGCGCTCCGCGGAAGCCGATCTCGTGCTCGAACGTGAGTGCGCCCGCCGCTCGGGCGGGGGCGAACTCCTTCAGCGTGCGCAGCGCCCCCTCGCATGTCGCGGGGCCGCCGCGTGACTTGGAGAGGCGGGCGAGGCCGCCGCGCTGCTGAGCGGGGAGATCCGCGCATGCCGACGCCACGTCGCCGACGTGGACCCTGGTGAAGAACTGCTCGACAGCGTCGGTCGCCGCCTTGCGCGACACGTCGTCGTCGTTGCTGACCGTGCCCGCGCTGCCACAGCCGGCGGCAAGCAGGATGACGGCGAGCAGAGGCAGCGAGCGGCACACGCGGGCGAGGGTACCCGCCATGCGTTACAGCGTGAGCCCGTCCACCTCGACGACGCCGGCGCGGTCGGACACCTCGCCGATGCGAGCGGATCCGGGGTGGTGGCGGCGCACAACCTCCACGGCGTCGTCGGCGCGCTCGGCGGGCACGGCGCACGCGAAGCCGACGCCCATGTTGAAGACCTCCCACAGCTCGGCGCGCTCGACGTCGCCGAGGCGGCCGATGAGCTCGCAGACCGCCGGGACGGGGAGCGGCGCGTCGACGCGCCAGCCGACGGCGTCGCTCAGGCGCGTCAGGTTCAGCAGCCCGCCGCCGGTGATGTGGGCGAGCCCGTGGACCGGGACGTCGCTGCGCAACAGGTCCAGCGCGGCGCGGACGTAGATGACGGTCGGCTCGAGCAGCGCGTCGGCCACGCTTGCCCCGCCGAGCTCGGCCGGCGTGGCGTCGAGGCCGAGGGGCTCGAGCACGCGCCGCGCGAGCGTGTAGCCATTGGAGTGCAGGCCGGACGAGGGCAGGCCGATCAGCGCGTCGCCGGGCGCGCAGGCCGCGCCGGTGACGATCGCGTCGAGGTCGACGGTGCCGAAGCACGACGCGCACAGGTCGAAGCCGTGCGGCGACGGGTGGCCGCGGATCAGCTCGGGGATGATCGCGAGCTCGCCGCCCGGGATCTCGACGCCCGCCGCCTCCGCGCCGACCTTCAGGCCCCGCGCGATCCGCGCGAGCGCGTCCGGGTCGGCCTGCTCGACCGCGAGGTAGTCGAGCACGGCGAGCGGCTCGGCGCCGACGCAGACGACGTCGTTGACGTTCATCGCGATGCAGTCGATTCCCACCGTCTCGAGTCGGTCCGCCTGCTCGGCGACGACGAGCTTCGACCCCACGCCGTCGGTCGACAGCGCGATCCCGAGCGAGTCGGTGACGCGCAGCACCGCGGCGTAGTGGCGCGGCAGCGGCACGACCCGGCTCGCGCGCCCGGGCTCGATGCGCTTGAGGACGTCGACCAGCGCGCCGACGCCACGGTCGGCCTGGGCGGTGTCGACCCCGGCGGCGGAATACGCATCGCTCATCGGTTTCGATGCTGCCAGAGACGGCGGACCACCGTTCCCGCCAGCGCGAGGCGGTACAGCGCGTAGGGCAGCGGCGAGCGATCGCGCTCCACCTGGCGGATCAGCCAGGTCGACCCGAACGTCGAGACGAACGAGGCGCCGGCGCCGACCGCGAACGCCCGGCGCAGCTCGCGCGGCAGCCCGCGCTTGACCAGGCGGATGCCCTTCAGCGCCGCCGCGCCGGCGATCACCGGGAGCGCGACGTGGCGCGAGAGCTGGTTGGCGTCCTCGCGCCCGAACCCGCGCAGGCGCGCAGCCGCGAGCGTCATCCCGTTGCGCGACATGCCCGGCATCAGCGCCGACGCCTGCGCCGCGCCGAGCCACAGCGCGTCACCGAGCCCCGCGTCCGAGCGCGGCCGCGACGAAGTCGAACGCCGGTCGGCCCACAGCATCACCGCGGCCCCGAGCGCCAGCCCGGCCGCGATCGATCCGGGACCGCCGAGACGCCGCTCGATCGGGCGCTCGAAGACGAACGCGATCAGCGCCGGTGGGCCGAACGAGCCCGCGACCAGCTCGGCGGTGCGCAGGTCGAACCCCACCACGGCCTCGCCGACCTCTCCGCGCAGCGCGACCAGCAGCGCGGCGGCGGTCCCGGCGTGCAGCGCGACCTCGAAGGCCTTGCGCAGCTCGCCGTCCAGCTCTGCGTAGGACCAGCCCAGCAGCCACGGCGCGAGCTCCGTGTGGCCGGACGACGAGATCGGGAGGAGCTCGGCCGGCCCGTGCAACACGCCGAGTGCCAGCGCCTGCGAGAGCGGAAGCTCAGGCCGGGGCATTGGCCGGGCGGCGGCGCCGGCGCACGATCAGGTAGACGATGCCGAGCACGATCAGGACGGCGACTGCGTAGTCCACGTAATGCAGGCTGTCGCGCCAGTCCGTCCAGTGGTCCGCCGCCTGCTTGCCCGCGAACGTGAGCGCGAACACCCACGGGATGCAGCCGAGCACCGTCAGCACGGTGAAGCGCCAGAACGGCATCCGCGCGACGCCGGCGGGCAGCGAGATGAACGTGCGCACGATCGGCAGCATGCGGCTGAAGAACACCGCGGGGGCGCCGTAGCGCTCGAACCAGCGCTCGGCGAGCTGCAGGTGCGACTGCTTGATGTGCAGCTTGTTGCCGTGGCGCTCGACCAGCTCCAGGCGCCCGTAGTAACCGACCGCGTACGCGATCCACGATCCCGCGAGGTTGCCGAGCACCCCCACCGCCACCGCCGCGAACAGGCTGTACTTGCCGTTGTGCACGTTGAAGCCGGCGAACAGCATCGTGGCCTCGGACGGGATCGGAATGCAGGCGCTCTCGAGCGTCATCAGCAGGAAGACGCCGGCGAGGCCGAGGTCGCCGACGACGTTCGTGGCGAACTCGGCCAGCTTGTCGGTGATCGAAGCCAGGACGAGCACGAGCGGCGGCGAAGGGTACTTTGCCTGCCTCAATGCAACCTGAACGCCCATGACCGTCCCGCTCTTCGACCCATCCACGCCCCTCGAGCCGCTGCGCGGCGAGATCGATGCCGCGATCGCGCGCGTGCTCGACTCCAAGCACTTCATCCTCGGCCCCGAGGTCGAGGCGTTCGAGTCCGAGCTCGCCGCCTACGTCGGGGCGCGGCACGCGCTCGGCGTCGCGAACGGCACCGAGGCGCTGACGATCGCGCTGCGCGCGCTCGGCGTCGGGCCGGGTGACGACGTCGTGGTGCCGTCGTTCACGTTCTACGCGTCGGCCGAGGCGATCCCGCCGACCGGCGCGCGGCCGGTCTTCTGCGACGTCGACCCCGAGACCTTCACGGTCACCGCCGACACCGTGAAGGCCGCGATGACCCGCGACACGAAGGCGGTGATCGCGGTGCACCTGTTCGGCAATGTCGCGCCGGTCGCCGAGATCGAGGCGCTCGGCGTGCCCGTGATCGAGGACGCCGCGCAGTCGCTCGGCTCGCGCGGCGCCGGCGGCCGTCCCGGCGCGCTCGGCACGGTGGCAACGCTCAGCTTCTATCCCTCGAAGAACCTCGGCGCGTTCGGGGACGGCGGGGCACTGCTGACGGGCGACGCCGAGCTCGCGGACCGGATCACGATGCTGCGCTTCCACGGCTCGCGCGACAAGGTCACCTACGAGCAGGTGGGCTACAACAGCCGCCTCGACGAGCTGCAGGCCGCGATCCTGCGCGTGCAGCTGCCGCACCTCGACGCGTGGGCCGACCACCGCCGCCAGGCTGCGCGCTGGTACGCCGAGGCCGGGCTCGGCGACTGGGCCGGCCTGCCGCAGGCGACCGACGGCGCCGACCCTGCGTGGCACCTCTACGTGATCCGCACCGAGCAGTCCGAGACGCTCGAGCGCGCGCTCCCCGAGGCGGGCGTCGGCGCGCGCTCGTACTACCGCGTACCCGTGCATCTGCAGCCGGCGATGGCGAGCCTCGGCGCCGGCGCGGCGCTGCCGGGGACCGAGCGGGCGGCGCGCGAGCACCTCGCGATCCCGATCAGCGCCGCGATCACGCGCGAGCAGGTGCAAGAGGTCGTCGACGCGATCGCCCGATGCGCATCTGGGTCGACCTGACCAACAGCCCGCACGTCCTCGTGCTGCGGCCGGTCGTCGAGCGGTTGCGCGCGGCGGGGCACGACGTGCGGGTCACGGCGCGCGACTTCGCCCAGACGGTCGAGCTCGCGGAGCGCCACGGCATGCGCGCCGAGGTCATCGGCCGCCACCGCGGGGAGAAGCTCGGCGCCAAGGCCGTCGGCCTGGTCTCGCGCTCGTTCGCGCTGGCGCGCTGGGCGCGCGGCAAGCGCTTCGACCTCGCGTTCGGGCACGGCTCCAACGACGTCACGGTCGCCGCGCGGCTCCTGCGGATCCCGTGCTCGACGATGTTCGACTACGAGTGGGCGACCGTGCAGCACACCGTCAACTGCCGGCTGGCGCAGGCGGTGGTCGTCCCCGACGCGATCCCGGTCGAGCGCCTGGCCCGCTATGGCGCGCGCGGCAAGGTACGCGCCTATCCGGGGCTGAAGGAGGAGTACTACCTCGCTGACTTCGAGCCCGACGGCTCGGTGCTCGGCGAGCTCGGCCTCGACGCGGCGAAGCCGATCGCGGTCGTCCGCACGCCCCCCGCGGTCTCGCTGTACCACCGCTTCGAGAACCCGCTGTTCGCCGACGTCCTGGACCGCCTGCGCGACGTCCAGGCGGTCGTCCTGCCGCGCACGCCACAGCAGCGCCAGGAGCTCGCCCGCGACTTCCTCGTCCCCGAGCACGCGATCGACGCGCCCTCGCTGATCGCCCTCGCCGACCTCGTCGTCAGCGCCGGCGGCACGATGAACCGCGAGGCCGTCGCGCTCGGCACCCCGGTCTGGACGACCTTCGAGGGCCGCCTGGGCGCCGTCGACGAGGAGCTCATCGCGTCCGGCCGCATGCGCCGGCTCATGTCGGCTGCGGAGCTGCCGCTGGAGAAGCGCTCAGCCGGGCAGGACGACCGCGTCCGCCGCGACCCGCAGCTCCTCGTCGACCTGCTGCTCTCCCCGCTCGGCGGCAACGATCGCCCGCAGGAATGGGGAATTGAGCCCTAGAATCCCGCCGACGATGCGCCGACGCCTCAGCTCGGCGGCCTTTCCTCTCCACCGCCACTCGCTTCCACAGCTCGCGATGGACGGGGTCATGGTCGCGCTCGCCTACGAGCTCGCCTACCGCCTGCGGTTCGACTCGGGCATGCCGCATCGCTACCAGCTGCTGCTGAACCGCACCATCGCGTGGGCCGTCATCGCGAGCCTGGTGATCTTCGTCTTCTTCCGGCTGTACCAGAAGTGGTTCCGCTACGTGACGGGCAACGACTACGTCGCGATCCTCCAGGCGATCGCCGTGGCGACGCTGAGCCTGCCCGCGTTCGTCGCGATCACCCACCCGGTGAAGGTGCCGAGCGAGAAGGGCTTCATCACGGTCACGATCCCGCTCGGCGTCCTGGCCTTCTTCTTCCTCCTGACGCTGACGATGGTCGTCGGCTCGCGGTTCGCCGCGCGGCTGATGCACGACCCGCGCGCCCGCGGCTTCCGGCCGAGCAAGGACGCCCGCCGCATCCTGATCGTCGGCGCGGGCGACGGCGGCCGTCTGGTGCTGCGCGAGATCGTGCGCAACCCGGGTCTCGGGCTGAACCCGGTCGGCTTCGTCGACGACGACGCACGCATGCGCGGTCAGCGCGTCGACGGCATCCGCGTCCTGGGCGGCACGAACGACCTCGCCCGGATCCTCGACGAGGCCGAGCCCGACGAGGTCACGATCGCGATCCCGTCCGCGCCGGGCACCCTGCGCGCACGCGTGGTGAAGGCCTGCCGCGCGCGCAGCATCCCGGTCCGCACGCTGCCGACGGTCTTCGAGCTGCTCCAGGGCGGCGGCAACGCGGTGCGCCAGGTCCGCGACGTGCAGGTGGAGGACGTGCTCGGGCGCGAGCCCGTGCGCATGGAGCTCGACCGCGTCGGCGCCTACCTCAACGGCGAGGTCGTCATGGTCACTGGTGCGGGCGGCTCGATCGGCTCCGAGCTCAGCCGCCAGATCGCGCGCGTCGCGCCGCGGCGGCTGATCCTCGTCGACCACGCCGAGGACAACCTGTTCCGCATCCAGCGCGAGCTCGAGGACGACCGCCACGTCCATCCCGCCGTGCTCAGCGCCGTGCTCGCCGACTGCAAGGAGGGCGAGCGGATGCGCGAGGTGTTCGCCGAGTACCGCCCGACGATCGTCTTCCACGCGGCCGCCTACAAGCACGTCGGGCTGATGGAGCTCAACCCGGTCGAGGCGGTGCGCAACAACGCGCTCGCGACGCGCCTGTGCGCGCGGGTCGCCGGCGAGCAGGGCGTCGGGCGCTTCGTCCTGGTCTCGACGGACAAGGCGGTGTCGCCCGCGACGGTCATGGGCGCGTCCAAGGCGCTCGCCGAATGGGCGATCGAGGCCGCGCAGCAGCAGTGGCCGAAGACCACCTACGCGACCGTGCGCTTCGGCAACGTGCTCGGCTCGTCG
>VAYD01000493.1 GCA_005883905.1 Actinomycetota bacterium | reverse complement strand
GAGCGCCGGATCTGATCCAGCCAGATGCTCGTCCCAGCGGCGGTGATCGCCGCAAGCCGTTCGTTCACCGTCGCTTCGGTCGCCATGTCAGCTCCCTTCCAGATTTGCGTGAAGTCCGTCGCGCTCGAGTGCGTCGATCTTGCCGAGCCGCCGCACGTGGCGCTCCTCGCCGGTGAACGCCGCGCCGGCGAAGGTCTGGACCAGTTCGGCTGCGATCGCGGTCCCGACCACGCGGGCCCCGATGCAGAGCACGTTGCAGTTGTCGTGGCCGACGCATTGCTCGGCCGTGTAGTGGTCGTGGGCCACGGTCGCGCGGATGCCCGGGATCTTGCAGCACGCCACCGAGACGCCCGCGCCGCTGCCGCACACGACGACGCCGCGCTCGGCCTCGCCCTGGATGACGGCGCGGCAGACCGAGAGCGCCACATCCGGGTAGTCGTCGGCGACGCCCAGGTCCTGTGGCTCGTGGCCGGCCGACTGCAGCGCCGTGATCACCGTCTCGCGGAGTGGGACGCCTGCGTGATCGAAGGCGCAGGCGACGTTCATCGCGCCGCCGCTTCCTCTGTGAGCGCGAGCAGTGCCGCGCCGCGGACGCCCGCGTTGACGCCGTAGCGCGCGATCCGGATCTCCGTCTTGCTTCCCAGGCCTCTCATGGTGAACTCCTGCGCGACCTGCCGTGCGGGCCGCAGGAGGAACTCTCCCGCGGTGCTGACGCCGCCGCCGATCACGATCAGCTCAGGGTCGAAGGTGTTGAGGGCGTTGGCGATCGCCAGCCCGAGCCGCTCGCCGATGATCCGCAGGCACTCGATCGCGTCGCCGTCGCCGCGCTGCGCCGCCTCGACGGCGCCGCGCCCGTCGCCGAGCCCGCGCTCTGCCGCCAGCTTGTCGAGCGAGCCGCCGGCGGCGTGGCGCTCGAGCGAGCCGGGCTGGGGGAATCCCTCAGGCTTCGGGGCGCCGCCGGAGGGATCGGCGAACACGATCGTGTGGCCGAGCTCCGCGGCGGAGCTCGTCGCGCCGCGGTAGATCCGCCCGCCGAACACGAGCCCGCCGCCGACGCCGGTGCCGACCGTGAACATCACGACGGACTGGGCGAGCAGCTCGCCCTGTTCCGAGTGGGCCTCGGCGAGCGCGGCGACCGACGCATCGTTGTCGACATGGACCGGGATATCCAGGCGTCTACCCAGGATGTCGCGCAGCGGGACGTGCTGGAGCGGGATGTTCACCGACGACATCGCCATGCCACGCGCGGCGTCGATCACGCTCGGGATCCCGAGCCCGACCGCGTCCGCGGGGCCCTGGTCCTCGATCGCCTCGACGAGCTGGTCGACGAGGGCGTCGGGCGATGCCTTCTCGGTGGGGCGCATCTTCACCTCGCCGAGCGCCCCGTCCTCGAGGGACGCGACGGCGACCTTCGTCCCGCCGACGTCCACGCCGATGACCCTCGCCATGCAGCGCAGCTTTTCAGATGGGACGCTTCAGCCGTGGATCCGCTCGAAGGCATCGCCGACGCGGACGCTCACCTGGGCCGTCGCGTTCCGCTGCCGTCGGTGCCGCTGCCGCTCGTTCGCTGGGTCGAGGTGTCCGCGCAGGGGCCCCGCGCGGTCGAGGTCGAATGGAACCTCGACGACACGCGCGGTGGCCCGGGACGGCTGGCGCTCTTCGTCTCGGGCGCGCCAGGGCCGACGCAGCTGCCTGACGCCGGCCCGCGGCCCGTC
>VAYD01000040.1 GCA_005883905.1 Actinomycetota bacterium | reverse complement strand
GCCGGGCGCGAGAACCGGCTGTCCGACGCGCTGATGGACCGGCTGAGGCTCGACGCGGTGCGGATCAGGGGCATCGCCGACGGCCTGCGCACGATCGCCGCGCTGCCCGATCCGGTCGGCGAGGTCGTCGAGGGCCGGCGGCTGCCCAACGGCCTGGATGTGCGCAAGACGCTCGTGCCGCTCGGCGTGATCGCCGTGGTCTACGAGGCGCGCCCGAACGTGACGATCGACGCCGCCGCGCTGTGCCTGAAGTCCGGCAACGCGATCGTGCTGCACTCCAACGCCGTGCTGGCCGCCGTCGCGAGTGAGGCCGCATCCGATGCCGGCCTGCCGGATGGCGCCGTGACGCTCGTGGCCGGAGGCGGGCGCGAGGAGCTCGCCGAGCTCGCCACCCAGACCGGCGTGGTCGACCTGATCATCCCCCGCGGCGGCGAGGGCCTCAAGAACGCGCTCAAGGGCGTCGCGACGGTCCCGGTGATCTACGCGGCGTCGGGCAACTGCCACGTCTACGTCGACGCGTCGGCGGACCTCGACAGCGCGCGGGCGATCATCCTCAACGCCAAGACGCAGCGCCCGGGGGTCTGCAACGCCGCCGAGACGCTGCTGGTGCACGCCGAGGCGGCGCCCGCGTTCCTGCCGGGCGCGCTGCGCGCGCTGCACGAGGCGGGCGTCGAGCTGCGCGTCGACGCGCGCGCCCGCACGTTCGCCGGCGACGTCCCGGTCGGCGACGCCACCGAGGAGGACTTCGACGAGGAGTTCCTGGCGCTCGTGCTCGCCGTCGCCGTGGTCGACTCCGTCGACGACGCAATCGAGCACGTCAACGCGCATGGCTCGGGCCACTCCGAGGCGATCGTCACCCGCGACACCGCCGCCGCGCGCGCCTTCGAGCTCGGCGTCGACGCCGCCTGCGTCTACGTCAACGCCTCGACGCGCTTCACCGACGGCGGCGAGTTCGGGATGGGCGCCGAGATCGGCAACTCGACCCAGAAGCTGCACGCCCGCGGGCCGATCGGCATGCGCGAGCTGTGCGCCTTCAAGTACGTCGTGACCGGCGACGGCCACATTCGCCCCTGACGCGATGGCTGCTCTCGGGATCCTCGGGGGGACGTTCAACCCCCCGCACATCGGCCATCTGGTCTGCGCGCAGGAGGCGCGGGCGCAGCTCGAGCTCGACCGTGTCGTGCTGATGCCGGTCCACACGCCGCCGCACAAGGAGGCCTGCGACGACCCTGGGCCGGACGTGCGCCTCGCGCTCTGCCGGGCGGCGGTGGCGGCCGACGACGAGTTGGAAATCTCGACGCTGGAGATGGAGCGTGGCGGACCGTCCTACACGGTCGATACCCTGCGTGCACTGCATGGATCGCGCGAAGGGGACGATCTGACCTTCATCGTCGGCGGCGACATGGCTTCGACCCTGCCGAGCTGGCGGGAGCCCGAGGCCGTGCTGGAGCTCGCGCGGCTCGCCGTGGCCGAGCGCGAGGAGCACCGCAGGCAGGAGATCGCCGAGCGCCTCAGCGGGCTGCACGGCGCGGACGAGCGGGTCGTGTTCTTCACGATGCCGCGGCTGGACATCTCGTCGTCGGACATCCGCCGCCGGGTCGCGGAGGGGCGCCCCGTACGGTGGCTCGTTCCCGGCGAGGTGTGTGACGAGATCGAGCGTCGCGGTCTGTACGCAGCCGCGACGGGTAAGGCCTTGGCATGAGTCCCGACGAGCTGACGCAGGCAGTCGCCGCGCTGGCGGCCGACAAGAAGGCGATCGACATCGTCGCGCTCGATCTGCGCGGGATCGCCGGCTACACGGACTTCTTCCTGATCTGCTCGGGCGGCAGCGACCGCCAGACCAAGGCGATCCACGACGGCATCCACCAAGGGATGAAGAAGGAGCACGACACGCTCCCGCGCCGCGTGGAGGGGCTCAGCGAAGCTCGCTGGATCCTCATGGACTACCTCGACTGCGTCGTGCACGTGTTCACGCCCGACACGCGCGACTACTACCGCCTCGAGCAGCTGTGGGGCGACGTGCCGCGGCTCGAGCTGGACCTCGACGAAGGTCCGTCCGCCGCAGCCGGCTAGACCCGGTGCAGACACCAACGGTGCGTGGCGGAGCGCCGTTCGGGGTACGCGTCATCGAAGCATGGCGGAGCGGGGAGCTGTCCCTCAGGTCCCGGTCCTGCAGCGCCGAGCGCTGAAGGCGATGCGTGCGCTGTTCACGCCGCTGCTGCCCGACGACTACCTCGAGCTCATCAACCCGCTGTGGACGACGCAGGAGCTGCGCGGCCGCATCGAGCGCGTCGAGCGCGAGACCCGGGATGCGGTCACGATCTTCATCAAGCCGGGCTGGCAGTGGCCGGGGCACGAGCCCGGCCAGTACCTGCGCGTCGGAGTGGTGATCAACGGCGTGCACCACTGGCGCGCGTACTCGCTCACGTCGGATCCCGAGCGGCCCGACGGCTGCATCAGCATCACGCCCAAGCTCCTCGAGGAAGGCGTCGTCTCGCCGTACTTCGTGCGGCACGCCAAGCCGGGCGCGATCGTCCGGCTCGGCGGGGTGGAGGGGGCCTTCAAGCTCCCGAGCCCGCTGCCCGAGCAGCTGTTGTTCATCACCGCCGGCAGCGGCATCACGCCGGTGATGAGCATGCTGCGCCACCTCGAGAGCTGCGAGCACCTCGGCGACGTCGTGCACCTGCACTCCGCGCGCACGGCGGACGACGCGATCTTCGGCGACCAGCTGCGCGCGCTCGACGAGCGCCACGACGGCTATCGCCTGCACCTGCAGCTGACCGGCTCTGCCGGGCGGCTGACACCCGATCACTTCGAGGAGCTGTGTCCCGACTGGGCCGACCGCGAGGCGTTCGTGTGCGGCCCCGCCGCGATGCTCGACACCATGGAGGAGCACTGGTGCGAGCGCGGCGATCGCGGCCGCCTGCACATGGAGCGCTTCCAGCCGATCATCGGCAAGAGCGACGCCGAGCAGGGCGAGGGCGGCGCGATCCGGTTCACCAAGAGCGACCTCGACGCGCGCAGCGACGGCTCGCAGCCGATCCTCGTCGCGGGCGAGGAGGCCGGCGGGACGCTCCCGTTCGGCTGCCGCATGGGCATCTGCCACACGTGCGTCGGGAAGCTCTGCTCCGGGAAGGTCCGCGACCTGCGCACCGGCGAGGTCTCGGGTTCGCCCGGCGAAGTCATCCGCACCTGCATCAACGCGCCCGAGGGCGACGTCGAGATCGCCCTCTGACCACCGACCGAAGGAACCAGCCCATGGCCGACACCATGATCTCCAGCCCCATGTCGAATCTCAGCGACGAGCAGATCGAGCAGCTCGGCAAGGAGTTCGACGCGATCCACGACGAGGTCTTCGCCGAGCTCGGCGATCGCGACCGCCGCTACATCGTGAGCATGATCGAGATGCATCGCCGGCTGGTGGTGAGCGGCCGGATCATGCTGTTCGGCTCACGCAACCGGGCGGCATGGTTCGCCGGGACCTCGATGCTCGCGCTGGCCAAGATCCTCGAGAACATGGAGATCGGCCACAACGTCATGCACGGCCAGTGGGACTGGATGAACGATCCCCAGATCAACTCCGCCACGTGGGACTGGGACACCGCGTCGACGGCCGAGGCGTGGAAGCACAGCCACAACTACATCCACCACACCTACACGAACATCCGCGGCAAGGACCGTGATCTCGGCTACGAGATCATGCGGATCGACCCGCACCAGAAGTGGCACCCGGTCTACCTGCTGCAGCCGTTCTACAACCTGCTGCTGGCGGCGTTCTTCGAGTGGGGCGTGGCGCTGCACGACCTCGACTTCGACGCGATCCGCAAGGGCGAGAAGTCCAAGGACGCGATCTCGCGCGAGCTCAAGGGCATCGCGCACAAGGCGCGGCTGCAGATCGCGAAGGACTACCTGACGTTCCCGGCGCTGACGGCGGCGCTGAACACCGGCGCCACGGCCGGCGTGCGCGCGCTGCGCGGCCGGTCGCGGTCGCGGCGGCGCCGGCTGTACGAGCGGGTGCGCCCGCCGGCGAGGCAGTCGCTGGTCGATGTGGCGCGCGAGTCGTACATGGCCACCATGAAGGCGAACTTCACGGCGAACATCATCCGCAACATCTGGGCCTACGCGATCATCTTCTGCGGCCACTTCCCGGACCAGACGTACACGTTCAGCCAGGAGGAGGTCTTCGACGAGTCGCGCGGCGGGTTCTACGTCCGGCAGCTGCTCGGCGCGGCGAACATCGACGGGCGTCCCCTGTTCCACGTCATCAGCGGCAATCTCGGCTACCAGGTCGAGCATCACCTCTACCCCGACATGCCGAGCACGCGCTACGCGGAGATCGCGCCGCGCGTCAAGGACATCTGCGCGCGCTATGGGCTGCCCTACAACACGGGTCCGCTCAGCAAGCAGCTCGGCGGCGTGCAGCGCACCATCCTGCGGCTGGCGTTCCCCGGCGGGGCGCCGCGGCCCAAGCCCGGGCCGTACCACGGGCCGGAGTTCGACGACGCAGCCCTGCGTTCCGGTCGCGACGAGCGCTTCTCGCGGCCGGGCGAGGACGGCGCCGGCCCCGAGCAGCCGACCGAAGGCGTGCGCGTCTCGATGCCTGAGGAGGAATAGCCTCAGGCGCTCGTGCGCCGCATCTTCGCGATCCTGAAACGCACAGCGGTCGCGTTCTACGACGACCAGATGACGCAGCACGCGGCGGCGCTGACCTACTACGCGCTGATGTCGCTGTTCCCGGCAGCGCTGCTGGCGATCTCGCTGCTCGGCCTGATCGGCGAGTACCCGGCGACCTACGACGCGATCATCGGCTACCTCAAGAAGGTCGCGCCGGACTCGGCCGTCGCGCCGCTGGACAGCTCCCTGCGCACGGCGCTGCAGCACAAGGGCACGGCCGCGACGACGCTGATCATCTCGGTCCTCCTGGCGTTCTACGGCACGACCGGGGTCCTCGAGGCCGCGCGGCGCGCGATGAACGTCATCTTCGACGTCAAGCAAGGCCGCCGGTTCCTGACGCGCAAGGCGATCGACGTCGCCTCGTCGATCGTGTTGATGCTGCTCGTGCTGGCGACGCTCGTGCTGATCTTCGTCGGCGGCCGCTTCGCGGACGACCTGCTGGGCTTCATCGGCATCGGCGGTGACGGGGCGAAGATCTGGAGCCTGGTCCGCTGGCCGCTTGGCGTCGGCGTCGCAATGCTCGGCTTCGCGTTCGTCTACTACGTCACTCCCGACGTCACGCACCGCTCGTTCCGGTTCGCCCTGCCGGGAGCCGTCGTGGCGGTGACGCTCTGGCTGATCGCGTCGTTCCTGTTCTCCACGTACATCTCGCAGGTCGCGGACGTGGGTGCCCTGTACGGCGCCTTCGCGGGCGCGATCGTCCTGGTCGCCTGGCTCTGGCTCACGAACGTCGCGCTGCTCTTCGGCGCCGAGCTGAACGCGGCGATCCAGCGCCAGAAGGAGCTCGAAGCCGGGGTTGCGCACCACGAGACGCTCGAGCTCCCGGCACGCCGGGGCTGAGACGCCGAAGGCCGCCTTCTCAGGCGGCCTTCGGACCAGTGGAGCTGAGGGGGCTCGAACCCCTGACCTTCTGGCTGCCAGCCAGACGCTCTCCCAGCTGAGCTACAGCCCCAAGCCGGTAATCGTCGGCCATTGTAACGCCCATCTTCTGGTTGTTCCGGGCCGGAGCAAGCCGGAGATAGATGTGCGATTTCCGGCGACCAGGTCGATGAGGCGTGTGCCGCGACGTCGCCGTCCGCACCGGGATGACGTCGTTGGCCGCGCGACCCCATTTGCACTGCACGCGAAGCAGGTCAGGCCCTGTGTCGAAGATGAGGTCGTACCGCCGGCCCTCGACGAGCGGCCGTGCAACGACGATGCCGACGGCGGCCGCCGCTGCCGTGATCTCGGCCTCGGCGATGGCGCCCTTCTCCGTGGGTGTGAGTCCGTTCACTATACGAACACTAGTTCGCATGTCGGACGGGTCAGAGCGAGCCTCGTCAGATTTCGAACGGCGCGGATGAGGCGTACGCCTCGGGGGTACTGTCCGACCAGGTTGGCCAGGCGCTCGCTCATTCCGCCCCTCGTCCGGCAGCTGAAGGACCCGCTCGGGCTCGGAGCGGCGGCGCAGTCGCGCCGGTCCGAGACGCTCGAGCCGCGGACGCTCGAGGCGGACAAGGTCGTGAAGTCGGTCTGTCCCTATTGCGCGGTGGGGTGCGGGCAGCGGGTCTACGTCAAGGACGAGAAGGTCGTCCAGATCGAGGGCGATCCGGACTCGCCGATCAGCCGCGGCCGGCTGTGCCCGAAGGGCGCCGGGTCACTCGGCTACGTCAGGTCCCCGCTCAGAGAGACCAAGGTCAAGTACCGCCGCCCCCACGGCACGCAGTGGGAGGAGCTCGACCTCGAGACCGCGATGGACATGATCGCCGACCGCGTCGTCAAGACCCGCGATGAGACGTGGGAGGCCACCAACGACAAGGGCGAGACGCTCAACCGCACGCTCGGCTTCGGCGTGCTCGGCGGTGCGACGCTGGACAGCGAGGAGAACTACCTCCTGAAGAAGTCGTTCACCGCGATGGGCGCCATCTCGATCGAGAACCAGGCCCGCATATGACACTCCTCGACCGTCCCCGGTCTGGGGACCTCGTTCGGGCGCGGCGGCGCCACCACGTTCCAGCAGGACCTGCAGAACTCCGACTGCATCCTGATCATGGGCTCGAACATGGCCGAGCAGCACCCCGTCGGCTTCCAGTGGGTGATGGAGGCGAAGCTGCGTGGCGCGAAGATCATCCACGTCGACCCGCGCTTCACGCGGACGAGCGCGATGGCCCACCTGCACGTGCCGATCCGCGCGGGCACCGACATCGTGTTCCTTGGCGGCCTGATCAGCTACGTCATCGAGCACGGGCGCGAGTTCCGCGAGTACGTCAAGCACTACACGAACGCGCGCGCGCTGATCGACAAGGAGTTCCGCGACACCGAGGACCTCGACGGCCTGTTCTCGGGGTGGCAGCCCGACGACGAGCTCTACGAGGTCTCGACCTGGGGCTACGCGGGCACGAGCGGCGAGCTCACCGCCGGCAAGCAGGAGCAGTCGGGCGACGTCTCAGGCCACCAGGCGCACGGCGCGCACGGGATGGGCCAGGACTTCGAGCACGGCGAGCCGCCCGAGGTCGATTGGGACCTCGAGG
>VAYD01000484.1:3347-3843 GCA_005883905.1 Actinomycetota bacterium | reverse complement strand
ACGCCAGCACGCGCTCCGCGCCGCCCTGCTTGACCAGCGCGGCGATCCCGAAGCCCGCGGCGCCGAGGCCGAGCTGCCCGATGACGGACTGGTCCAGCCGGCGGTCGACCTGGCGGCAGCCGGCGATCGCCGCCGCGAGTGTCACGACGGCGGTGCCGTGGACGTCGTCGTGCATCACGGGCTGCGGGAGCGCCTCGATCAGCCGCGCCTCGATCTCGAAGCACTCCGGCGCGGAGATGTCCTCGAGGTGGATCGCGCCGAACGTCGGGGCGATGCGGATGACGGTCTCGACGAACGTGTCGACGTCGTGTGCGTCGAGCAGGATCGGCATCGCGTTGAGGCCGGCGCACTGGTCGTAGAAGACCGCCTTGCCCTCCATGACCGGCATCGCCGCGACCGGGCCGATGTCGCCCAGGCCCAGGACCCGCGAGCCGTTGGTCACGATCGCCACCGTCTGGCCGATCATCGTGTAGCGCCCGGCGAGGCTCGGGTTCTC
>VAYD01000484.1:0-3273 GCA_005883905.1 Actinomycetota bacterium | reverse complement strand
GGGCAGCTTGTTGAGGTCGCTCGCCAGGTCCCACGCGGCGCTGGTGTCGGCGACCTCGACGGTGATCTCGCGGATCGTGGCGTCGCGACCGAGGTTGACCGTGACGACGTCGCCGATCAGCCCGTGGTGCTGCGCGATCATCGACGCGACGGCGGCGAGCTGCCCGGCGCGATGCGGGATCTGCACGCGATAGGTCACGTCGAGGGACATCCCGGACGCGAGCGTATCGCTGGATGTCAGTCGTAGCGCAGCTGCTCGTCCCAGGTCGGGTCGCGTCCTTCGCGCGTGAGGTCGAACATGTTCCACGACGGCTCGAGCGTCCCGACGTGGCGCGGGTCCTGCCCGGGCTCCGCCGGCGCGTAGAACAGCTCCGATCCCCAGAAGTGGCGGATCGCGTCCCCGTCGCGGCGGAACACGTTCAACATCGGCCGCTGCGCGCCCTCGGGCGTCTCGGCGTGGTAGTCGCGGTTTGGCGCCAGCCGCGCTCGGAACCGAAGGCGAGCAGCCGGTCGGCGGGCGCCTTGGCGATGACCGCGAAGCTGAGCTTCGGGGCGACGTGCAGCGCCGTGCCGTCGAGCTGGTCGAGCAGCGCGACACATGACGGGCAAGCGCCGTCGCGCTCGCCCGGGCGGTCGTCGGCGGGATCGCGCGGGAACATGAAGCTGTAGATGACGAGCGAGTCCAGTCCGGCCTCGAACAGCTCGGAGAACCGCACCGCGCCCTCCGTGCCCTGGAAGACGTAGTCCTCGGCCAGCGGTCCGCCCGCCGGCAGCGCGCGGCGCTGCGCCGCGACCTCCTCCATCTGGCGACGCAGGCGGATCTCCGCTTCGAGAAGCCGATCGCGCGCCGCCCGGTATTCGGCTGACTCTCCGGGATAGGTGATGGGCATGGCCTGCAAGATGAGGCAAACGCCTCACGCAGGCGAGCCGGCTTGGGCGTACGGTCCGCCCATGAGCATCTATGGCCGCATCTTCGCCGCGATGTATGACCGCATGCTGGCTTCGACCGAGCGCGACGGGCTCACGGCGCATCGCGCCGCGCTCCTCGCTCAGGCGAGCGGCGACGTGCTCGAGATCGGCGGTGGAACCGGGGCGAACCTGCGCCACTACGGCGACGCGGTTTCGAGCCTGACGATCACCGAGCCCGAGCAGCCGATGGTCAAGCGCGTGCAGGCGCGGATCGCCGAGCAGGAGGCGCAGGCGCGCCTCCTGCGCGCGCCGGCCGAGGATCGACGCTCGTGCTGTGCACGGTCGACGACCAGCCGCGGGCGCTGCGCGAGCTGCGACGCGTCCTACGGCCGGGCGGCCGCCTGCTGTTCATCGAGCACGTCCGCTCCGAGGATCCGAAGCTGGCCCGCTGGCAGGACCGCATGCTGCCGCTCAACCGCCGCATCGCGCACGGCTGTCACTGCAACCGGCCGACGCTCGACAGCATCCGCGCGGCCGGGCTCGACGTGACCGAGGTCGAGCACGACACGCTCAAGCACGCGCCGCCGTTCGTGCGCCCGCTGGTCGTCGGCGTCGCGCGCGCGTCAGGGCGCGCGGTGGATGTCGTCGACCCAGGCGATGCGCTCGGGGTTGGGCTCGACGTCGGGTAGGTCGAGGTTCACCACCACCGGCTCCTGCCCGCTGCGCACGACCACGCACGACAGCTCGTCGTCGGTGCTGGCGTTGATCTCCTGGTGGGGGACGTAGGGCGGGACGTAGATGAAGTCGCCGGGTCCGGCCTCGGCGGTGAACTCGAGCCGCTCGCCCCAGCGCATTCGTGCGCGCCCGCTGACGACGTAGATGACGCTCTCGACCTCGCCGTGATGGTGCGCGCCGGTCTTCGCGTCGGGGTGGATGACGACCGTACCGGCCCACAGCTTCTCCGCCCCGGCCCGCGCGGTGTCGATCGCCGCCTCCCGGTGCATCCCGGGCGTCTGCGGGGTGTTGGGATCGAGCTCCCCCGCGTGCACGACGCGTACGCCGTGCAGCCGCCAGTCGGGCTGCTTCGCCATGGCGTTCAGCGTACCTGCGCGAGGCGGCGCTCGAGCAGGCGGCGCTCGGCGTCGTCGTGCGCCAGCTCGAGCGCGCGCGCGAAGGCGTCGCGGGACTCGTCGGCCCGCCCCAGGCGGCGCAGCAGCTCGCCGCGCGTGGCGTGCAGGTACCGGTAGTCGCCGAGGTCGAGGTGCTCGACGATCGCCAGGGCGGCCTCCGGCCCGTCGGTCTGCGCGACCGCGACCGCGCGGCTCAGCTCCACCACCGGCGAGCTCGTCAGCCTCGAGAGCTCGGCGTACAGCGCGGCGATCTGTGGCCAGTCGACCGGATCGTCGGCGTGCAGCGACGCGATCGCGGCCTGGATGACGTACGGCCCGTCCCCGCGCAGCGCAAGCGCGCGCTCGAGCGCCGCGCGGCCCTCGCCGATCTGCGCGGCGTTCCACGCCGACGGGTCCTGATCCTCGAGCAGGACCAGTTCGCCGTCGCGCACGCGCGCGCCGCGGCGCGCGTCGTGCAGCAGCATGAGTGCGAGCAGGCCGTGGACCTCGGGCTCGTCGGGCATCAGCTCGGCGAGCGCGCGGCCGAGCCGGATCGCCTCCGCCGCGAGGTCGACACGCGCGACGTAGCCCTCGTTGAAGATCAGGTAGACGACTGCCAGCACGGCCACCAGGCGGTCGGGCAGCAGGTGGTCGGGCGGCACGCGGAACGGGATCCCGGCCGCCTTGATCTTGCGCTTGGCGCGCACGAGCCGCTGGGCCATCGCCGGCTCGGCGACGAGGAACGCGCGCGCGATCTCGTCGGTCGTCAGGCCGCCGAGCGTGCGCAGGGTGAGCGCGACCTGCGCCTCGGTGTCGAGCGCCGGGTGGCAGCAGGTGAAGATCAGCTCGAGGCGTTCGTCGGGGATCGTCGTGTCGTCCATCGTGTCGTCCGCTGCCTCGGGCGCCTCGAGCAGCCGCGTCTTGGAAGCGAGCGTTCGCTCGCGGCGGATGCGGTCGACTGCGCGGTTGCGCGCGGTTGTCATCAGCCACGCGGCCGGGTTGGTGGGCGTGCCGTCGCGCGGCCAGCGCTCGGCGGCGATGGCGAACGCCTCCTGCGCGGCTTCCTCGGCGACGTCGAAGTCGCCGAGGAAGCCGATCAGGGCCGCGACAACGCGGCCCCAATGCTCGCGGAACGCCTCGTCGAGGATGGCTAGCGCTCCACGATCGGGCGGACCTCGATCGCGCCGCCCAGGCGGGCCGCCGGGACCCGTGCAGCCAGCGCGATGGCGTCGTCGAGGTTGTCGGCCTCGAAGAAG
>VAYD01000483.1 GCA_005883905.1 Actinomycetota bacterium | reverse complement strand
CCGGCCGTGACGCGCTCGCCGAGGAACAGCCCGGCCCACAGCAGCGTGAGCGGCGCCTGGACGAGCTGGATCTGCCCGATCCGCGCGACCCCGCCACGGGCCAGGCCCGCGTACCAGGCGAAGAACGCCGCGAACATGGACACGCCGGCGACATACGCGAACCCGAACGCCGAGTCCGCGTGCACGTGGAAGCCGGTCTGCGCGAGGCGAACGGCGACGACGGGGACCAACAGCGGGGCGCTCAGCACCAGTGCCCAGCAGATCGTCCTCGTCCCGCCGAGGTCGCGCGCGAGCGCGCCGCCCTCGGCGTAGCCCAGCCCGACCAGGACGACGGCGAGCAGCAGCTCGACGTCGGTGACGCGCAGCGATCCGGCGCCCGAGACGAACGCGAAGACGAGCACCGCCAGCGTGCCGGCGGCGCTTGCCGCGCAGAACGCGCCGCTCGGCCGCTCGCCGGCGCGCAGGACCGCCATCACCGCGGTCGCGGCGGGCGCAAGCCCGACGACGATCTGCAGCGCCAGCGACGTCAGCAGCGGGAAGCCGACGACGACACCCGCAGCGACGATCGCCAGCGCTCGCCACTGCGCCGGAGTCGGTCGCGGAGCGCGGGTCGCGCGCAGCACCAGCGCAGCCAGGGCGGCGGCGACGAGCGCGCGGCCGAACGCCACGACCCACGGGTCGAGGTCGCGCAACGCCAGCCGCGTCGCGGGGAGCGAGAACGAGAACCCGATCACGCCGATCGTCCCGAGGAGCACGCCGGGCGCGAGCCGCGCGCGCCATGGTTGCGTTACCGCCCCTACGGTAGTAACGTTACTCCCATTGCTCATGATTGACGATAACACAGACCTACGCGTTATCGAGGACGTGCGGACGGCTGCCCGTGCCCTCCCCCCGGGCAGCCGCCTGCCGTCCGTTCGTGAGCTGATGGCGCGCCACCGCGCCTCGCCGGTCACCGTGCAGCGCGCGATCACGCGCCTCGCGCAGGAGGGCCTCGTCGTCCCCCGGCCCGGCCGTGGCACCTTCGTCGCCGCACGACCTGCCGTCGCCGGCGAGCCGCCCGACCTCTCCTGGCAGGCGGTCGCGCTCGGTGCGCCGCGCGGCGACGGCGCCAGCCTCAGCGCCCTGCTCGAGCTTCCGCCGCCCGGCGCGATCCCGCTCTCGACGGGCTACCTCGACCCGGAGCTGCAGCCGCTCGCGGCGCTCGGTGCCGCGCTCGGGCGCGCGGCGCGCCGCCCCGCCGCGTGGGACCGCGGTCCCGTCGAGGGGCGCGAGGAGCTGCGCGCCTGGTTCGCGCGCGAGGCGGGCGGCGGCTTCGGCGCACACGACATGGTTGTCTGCCCCGGCGGCCAGTCCGCGCTTGCGACGGCCTGCCGCGCGCTTGCCGCCCCGGGCGAGCCGATCCTCGTCGAGGCGCCGACCTACGTCGGGGCGCTCGCCGCCGCGCGGATGGCGCAGCTGCGCATCATCCCGGTCCCGACCGACGCCGAGGGCATACGCCCCGCGCTGCTCGCCGAGGCCTTCGAGCGCTCGGGCGCGCGGCTGCTGTACCTGCAGCCGACCTGGGCCAACCCGCACGGCGCGACGCTCTCACCAGGCCGTCGCGCCGCGGTGCTCGACATCGCCGCCGCGGCCGGCGCCTTCCTGATCGAGGACGACTGGGGCCGCGACCTGGCGATCGACGGGGACGCCCCGCCGCCGCTCGCCGCCGCCGATCGCCACGGCCACGTCGTCTACATCCGCTCGCTCTCCAAGCCGGCCGCCCCAGGCCTGCGCGTCGCCGCGATCGGCGCCCGCGGCGCCGCCGGCGAGCGGCTGCGCCTGGCGCGCGTGATCGACGACTTCTTCGTCTCCGGGCCGGTCCAGGAGGCTGCTGTCGAGCTCGTCGCGTCCCCCGCCTGGCGGCGCCACCTGCGCGCGCTGCGCGGCGCCCTGCGCGAGCGCCGCGACGCGCTCGCCGCCGCGGCGGAGCGCGAGCTGCCCGACATGCGCCTGACGCTGCTCCCGGCCGGCGGGCTGCACCTGTGGTTCGCCCTGCCCGAGGGCGCCGACGACACCGCGATCGCGCAGCGCGCCGAGGCCGGCGGCGTCACCGTCAGCCCCGGGCGGCGCTGGTTCGGCGCGGAGCCGCCGGGCCCGCATCTGCGGCTGTCGTTCGCGGGCGCCGATCCGGGGCGGCTGGCGGAGGGCATCCGGCGGCTGGCGGCGGCGGCGCCCGAGCTCGCCGGATAACGTCGCGCCCGGATGCGGATCGCGGTGATCTTCCACCCGGTCCCGGCGCTGCCGGGCACTGAGCATGGGATCGCGAGCGGGCTGCGCGCGGCCGGCCACGAGGTCATCGCGGACCGCGAGGACTTCGACCCGAGCGTCGACGCGGTGCTGATCCCGCACCAGCCGACGGGCTACCCCGAAGCGCTCGCCCACCTGCGGCGCCTCGGCGCGCGGCGCCCGCGCGTCGTGTCCTGGATGACGGAGCCGCTCGTGCCGCCGCTCGCCTCGGGCCTGCGGTGGCCGCGGCGCACGCATCGCGACTGGATCAAGCTCGCGCTGCGCGACAA
>VAYD01000039.1 GCA_005883905.1 Actinomycetota bacterium | reverse complement strand
CGTCCTGAGCAATCCCAGCGCCGGGACGATCGCCGACGGCACCGGTCAGGCGACGATCGTCAACGACGACAAGCCGCACATCAGCGTGTCGAACCCGCACGTCACGGAGAAGGACGGCGCCGCCGTCTTCACGGTCTCGCTCGACGGCGCAGCCGCCGTGACCGTCCACTACGCCACCGCGGACGGCAGCGCGCTGGCCGGCTCGGACTACACGGGGCAGTCGGGCACGCTGAGCTTCGCGAGGTCCGACGCGGCGAAGACCGTGTCGGTCCCGATCATTGACGACACCACCAACGAAGGCGACGAGACGTTCCGGCTGCAGCTGTCGAACCCGTCGGGCGTCGCATCGAGCGGCAACGACCTCAGCGGGACGGCCACGATCTCCGACGACGACGCCGTCGTGCCGCTGCCGACCAGCGGATCGAGCGCGACGCCCGCGACGCTGAGCGACACGACCGCGCCCCATGTGCGGCTCAGTAGGCCCCGCTCCTCGCGCGGAACGATCGTCGTGTCGATCACGTGCCCCGCGACCGAGACGCTGTGCCGCGGAACCCTGACGACGTTCTCGCGTGCGGACCGCCGCTCGAAGGTCCGCCGGCTGCGCCACGAGCGCGAGCTCGGCGCGGCGACGTTCGTCATCGCCGGCGGTCGCACTGCGGTGATCACGACGCGGCTGTCGAGCGCGACGCTGCGGCTCCTGCGCCGCGCCGGCAAGGTGTCGATCCGCAGCTACGCGGTCGTCCGCGACGCGTCGGGCAACGTCGGCACCGCCGGCGTCGGAGCCGTGCTGCGCCGCGTGTTCTGAGCGAAGCGCTCGACGAGCTCCGCGGCCCGAGCCGCCCCGTCGTGCGCCGCGGACCACGCAGCCAGCTCGCGCGCCCGCGCGCGCAGCCGCGGATCGGCAAGCGCCGCCCGCACGGCGAGCCGCACGGCGCCCGGCGTAGCCAAACGCCGCGGCAGGCGCACCCCGACGCCGGCCCAGTCGACGCGCGCCGCGTTCTCGTTCATGTCGCCGGCCGCGGGCACGACCACGACCACGGCGCCCGACGCCAGCGCGCGGGCCACGGTCCCGTGGCCGCCGTGGCACACGACGACGTCGCAGCGCGGCATCGTGCGCGCATACGAGACCCAGTCGACGACCCGCGTGTTCGCCGGCACGTCGAACCCCGCAGCGGGCGGCCGGTTGTTCGTGGAGGCGAGCACGCGAACGTCCTCGCACGCGAGCCCTTCGATCGCGGCGCGCAGCAGCCGCTGCTCGGGGTCCTGCGAGGTCGACGGCGCCACCAGCACGAGCGGCGCGTCGCCCGGCGGCAACTCGACATCGCCGTACGGCTGCTCCCAGAACAGCGGGCCGACGACGTGCTCCCAGGGTTCCCACGCGCGCGGGTACTCGAGCTGCGGGAACGTCGCGATCAGACAGAGCTGCCGCGACAGCCCCCCGTGCACATGCCCGAGCGGGGCCAGCCCGAGCCGGCGCCGGGTCTCGTTGAGCTCGGCGCGACCCTGCTCGAGCCCGCGGCGCACGACCGGGTCGGTCAGCCGCCACAGCCCGCGCCCCGCAGCGGTCCGCGGCAGCCGTGCGCCCATCGAGTACGGCGCCCAGCCCGGCGGCGTCCCCGGGTGCACGTGCGGCACGACGGTCGCGATCGGCACGCCCTCGAGCTCGGCGCCCAGCGCCGGAGCCAGCGTGAGGATGTCCGAGACCACGGCGTCCGGCGAAACCGAGCGCACCAGCTCGCGCGACACGGCCGCCGCCTTCACCACGACCTCGTAGGGCTTCAGCGGCCGCTCGCGCGTGGGGAAGACGTGGTACTCGGGCGCCGGCGCGAACGCCATCCCCTCGGCGGTGGCGGCGGCCTCCCACCGCTGCCACGTCTCGAGCGTGACCTCGTGGCCGCGGCGGACCAGCTCGCGCCCCAGCGCGATGACGGGGAACGCGTGCCCCGGGTCGCCGAACGCGCCTAACAGGAACCTCGCTATGCGGCTTCCTCCGCCAGCTGCGCGATCTTCTGCAGCTGCTCGATGCGCTCGTCGCGCGTCCACGCCATCGGCGTGATGCCGAGCGTGCCGACGCCGGCCTCGCGGTACACGCGCAGCCGGTCGCGCACCTTGTCGGCCGGGCCGTTGAGCGACACGAGGTCGATCAGCTCGTCCGGGAGCGCGGCCATCGCCTCGTCGCGCTTCCCGGCGAGGTAGAGGTCCTGGACCTCGTTCGCCGCCTCCTCGAAGCCGTAGCGCTGGACGAGGTTGTTGTAGAAGTTCTTGTCGCGCGAGCCCATGCCGCCGACGTACAGCGCGATGAACGGGCGCATGACGTCGCGCCCTTTCTCGATGTCGTCGGAGACGTAGACGTTCACCGTCGGCGCGATGTCGAACCCGTCCAGCGAGCGGCCCGCCTTCGCCGCGCCGTCTTCGAGCGACGCGCGCAGCGCCGGCAGGTGCTCGGGGGACACCAGCGTCGGGATCCAGCCGTCGGCGACCTCGCCGGCCAGCGCGGTGTTCTTCGGCCCGATCGCCGCGAGGTAGATCGGGATCTGGTCCTGCACCGGCGCGATCGTCAGCTTCAGTGCCTTGCCGGGACCGTCGGGCAGCGGGAGCGTCACGTGCTCGCCGGAGTACTCGAGCCTCTCCCGCGCGAGCGCCTTGCGCACGACCTCGATGTACTCGCGCGTGCGCCCGAGCTGCGAGCCGAAGCGCACGCCGTGCCAGCCTTCGCTCACCTGCGGCCCCGAGGACCCGATGCCGAGCAGCATGCGCCCGTCGCCGCCGTCATGGCGGTCATGGCCGGCGAGCGCCCCGGCATCTGGAAGATCGCGGAGCCGATCTTGATCGTGCTCGTCAGCCCCGCGATCCAGCCGAGGATCGTCGCGGCGTCGGAGCCGTAGGCCTCGGCTGTCCAGACGGAGTCGTAGCCGAGTCGTTCGGCCTCCTGGACGATCGAGAGCTGGTCCTCGCGCGTCAGGCCGAGCCCCCAATAGCCGATGTGAACGCCCAGTTTCATGCAGGATCCTTTTCAGCGGACGAAAGAACGGTGGAATGACACCCTGTCGAGGGGGTACCTTGTCAGAAGTCCATGCGCCACAGCCGCCGTTCGCCCATCGAGGAGCTTCGCCTGGCGATCGATTGCCTGCCCGTCCGGACGCGGCAGGCGATGCTGGCCGGTGTGCGCGGCAACGAGATCATCGTGGGCGCCTACTCCGACCGCCGCGGCGGCGTCTGCCCGATGCTCGCGGCGCATCGCAACGGCGGCCGCACGAACTTCATCTCGTTCGCGCGCGCGTGGGACCGCTTCGCGGGCAGCAAGCACGCTCGCCGCGCGACCGACCGCGAGATCGGGGTGCTGATCGCGCATCTTGAAGCGAGCCTGTTCGCCGATGAGCACGTCGACCTCGGTGGCGCCGTCATGGAGCACCAGGCGCTCGCCCGCGAGCGCCGCGCGCGTGAGGCGCGGCGCGTCGGGATCGGGTGGCTGCGCGATCGGCGGCCGCCCGATCGCGAAGCTGAGCGGGTCTAGAAGCCCTCCGCTGCGCCCACGACAAGCACGGCTTTGTTAGCCGTGTCTTTGCTCTTTCGTCAACTGCATGAAGTCGCAATCCGATCAGCTACCTTGGACCGCGATGCGACGTCCCTCCGCCATGGCGGTCGCAGTGCTGCTCGTTGCCGCCCTTGGTGGTTGCGGCTCGGGCTCCGGCGACTCCAACTCATCCCAGTCCGCAACGCCCTCCGCGAGCACCGCGAAGCCGGAGCAGTTCCCGGCGGCCAAGGGCATGTCCCTCGCCGATCTTCGCCAGCGCTACCCCGCGGTGGCACAGCTGGCCCCGGGCGCGGGCGCCCTCTCCAAGGGCCCGACGCGGATGCCGTTCCTCGTGATCGACAAGAACGGCAAGCCCGTGCTCGGCGCCTCGGTCGCGCTCTACACACTGCGGCCCGACGGTTCGGGCCTGCGCGGGCCGTTCCCGGCGACGTCGCGGACGTTCGGGCTCAAGCCGGCGTTCATCAGCCAGACCGCCCAGTCGGACCTGCAGGCGACCAAGGGCTTCTACACCGCCGACCCGGTGCTGCGCAGCACCAAGCCGGCGAACATGGTCGCGCTCGTGCGCCTCGATGGCCGCCTGGTCTCGACAACCCCAGCGCCGCTCGGGGCGAAGTTCACCAGAACGCCCGTCCAGGTCGGCCAGCAGGCGCCGCGCGTGCACACGCAGACGCTGACCGACGTCGGCGGCAACGCCAAGGCGATCGACACGCGCGTGCCGCCCGCGACGGACATGCTCAAGGACGACCTCTACGACGTCCTGGGCAAGAAGCCGGTCGTGCTGGTCTTCGCCACGCCGCAGCTGTGCCAGAGCCGTGTGTGCGGCCCGGTGGTCGACGTCGCCGAGCAGGTCAAGTCGCAGACGAAGGGCGACGTCGCCTTCATCCACAACGAGATCTACAACGACAACAACCCCAACAAGGGGCTGCGCCCGCAGCTCGGCGCCTACGGGCTGGAGACCGAGCCGTGGATCTTCGTCATCGACCGGACCGGCAAGGTCGTGCAGCGCTTCGAGGGCGCGCTCAGCGTCGACGAGCTCAAGCAGGCGGTCGCCAAGGTCTCGTAGCGGGTAGGTCTCGGGCATGCCCACAGAGCCCGAGACCCTGACCCTGTCGGAAGCGGCGCGTCGGGCTGTCGACGTCGTGGACCACGAGGCCAGCGACGACGCGCTGTCGGACTTCCTCGATCGCTTCCAGGACCGCGACGAGCCCGTGACCGCCGTCGAGCAGCCCGACGAGCTGTTCGCCGAGGCGGCCGGATCGATCGATCCCGACGATCCCGCCCTGCAGATGGCGGCTGCCGTCGCCGGCTACCTGAGCTTCAAGCGCGACCAGGTCGAGGCCCAGCCTGAGGATCTGCTGCGCCGCGCCGCCGAGGCGGAGTTCGACGGCCACCCGCCGCCCGAGGTGGAGCGCTGGCTCAGCCAGCGGCTGTAGCGCGGCTCTCCACGATCCCGAGCTCGTCGAGCAGGCAGAAGAACGCCGTGGCGTAGGGGGAGCCGGCGGTGCGCTCGCGCAGCCGCTCCCAGTCGACCTGCTCGCGCACGGCGCGCGAGATCTGCAGCAGCGAGCTGAAGTCCAGGTAGTGCTCGTTGAGCGCGTTGAGCTTCGTGTAGAGCACGTCCTCGATCGCCATCACCCTGAAGTCCATCGCGGCGGCGTTGACGAGCTCGGCGCGCGCGAGCAGCTGGTCGTCGACCGTCAGCCCGGCGGGCTCGAAGATGAGGTCGATCAGGACGTCGCCGTCCCAGACCTTCAGCAGCCAGGGCTCCGGCGGGTCCTCGGCGCGCATGCCGGCGCCGACGAGCGCCTCCTGCGCGCGGCTGGCGTCCTCAGGCTTGACGATCACGTCGAGGTCGTGCGTGGTGGCTGGGCCGCCGCGCGCCCAGCTCGCGAGGCTCCCGCCGATCAGGAACGGGATCTCGATGGCAGATCGAGCTCGGCCATGGTTCGTGCTCGGCACTACCCGAGCGCCGATATGGGTAGTCGGTCGGCGTGTCGACGAATGGTGCGCAGGGAACGGTCCGCATCGCCGCGGCCGGCGACGTGCACTGCGGACCGCACAACCGCGACGAGGCGCTGCGGGCGTTCGCCGGGCTCGAGGGGCGCTGCGATCTCGTGCTGCTCGCGGGCGACCTGACGACGCACGGCCACCCCGAGCAGGCGGCGATCGTCGTCGAGGCGGCGGCGCTGACGGGCGCGCCGGTGCTCGCCGTGCTCGGCAACCACGACCATCACGACGGCTGCGTCGACGAGGTCGTGCGGGTACTCGAGGACGGCGGGGTTGAGGTCCTGCAGCGCGCCTTCAGCGTCCAGAGCTGCGACGGCGTCTCGGTCGGCGTCGTCGGCACGAAGGGCTTCGTCGGCGGCTTCCCGGGCTCGTCGCTGCCGGACTTCGGCGAGCCGCTGCTGCGCGAGGTCTACGCCGAGACGACCCACGAGGCCGAGGCGATCGACCGCGGCCTGCAGGCGGTCGCGCACTGCGCGATCCGCGTGGTGCTCCTGCACTACTCGCCCGTGCAGGCGACGCTCGAGGGCGAGCCGGAGGGGATCCACACGTTCCTGGGCTCCGAGCGTCTCGCGCCGCCGATCGACCGCCACCGCCCCGATCTCGTCCTGCACGGCCACGCGCACGCCGGCCGCCTGCGCGGCGCGATCGGCGACGTGCCGGTCTACAACGTCAGCGTGCCGGTCATGCAGCGCGAGTTCTGGCTCTTCGAGCTCACCGGCGCCGTCACCGAGGAGCGCGCCGATGTGACGCTCGGTACGGCCTGACCCCCCGGCCCGCCACAATGGCCGCGGGCCGGTAGCTCAGCGGTCAGAGCAGCGGACTCATAATCCGTCAGACGAAGGTTCGAATCCTTCCCGGCCCACGTAGCCCGCGCGCTGAAAGCGTCAGGAGTGCGGCGCCGCCGTGTTGTCAATGAGGTTGCCGGTGTAAATGTCCTGGTGTAGTCCGTTCGGGTAGTACTTGAAGCAGATAATGCTGTCCCCGTTGTGGTTGACGTTGTCGAACACGTCGCCGGCGTCGGGCGAGATGTCCAGCCACTGGCTGCGTGTCAATGGCGAGTAGCTCTGGGTGCACTCGCCCACGGGCTTTGTCGCCGACGCGGTCGACGGGACCACGGCCGCCAGCGCGAGCGCGCTGAGGACCACCGTGGCAGCCCGTCTCGCTTGAATCGGGAGGTGGCTCTTCATGGCGCGACTCTCGCATGCATCGGTGTTGCCGCGGGGATTTGTCGACTTCGTACTCAAACCGGGTGGCGGCACAGTCGATGCATGAAAGGTCGAGCCTTCGGGGAACCCCAACGCCAAGCGCCCCCGGACCTCCCGGCTTCGGCCGAAGGAACGGGGGCGTGTCTGTCGCGTCGGACGCTGGATCTCGCCCAAGCCCCCGCGGATTCTCCTCGACGCGCGTTTTCATCCCTTCTTCCCATAGGAGTACACCGATGGCTACTACAGCCAACACGAGCCGCCGTGCGGCCGATCGCACGAGCGCCAGTCGACGTCTGACCACTGAAACCAAGAGCGCTTTCAAGACGACAGAGTTCATCGCGATGGTGGCGATCGCCGTCGGCATCCTCATCAGCGCTGCGGTGATCAAGGGCGGCGACACCGGCGGCACCGACGAGTTCATCGCGCGCCAGGCGTGGCTGTACGTCGCGATCGTTGCCGCGGGATACATGATCAGCCGCGGACTCGCGAAGTCTGGGAGTCGCGAGCCGTACCTCAGCGACGGCACGAACCGAAACCACGACTACGACGACGATGCATCGTCCAGGTAGATCAGTGGCGGCTTCATTTCGAGGGCCCGCGGCAGTGCTGCGCGGGCCCTCTGCGCCGACGAGCGGACTCCCCAACTGGCCGCGCCGCAGCGGAGAGGAGCTATGGATGATTGACGTCACGGACGACGGGAACGTTCTCGTCGTTGCCCCGGCTGGGGAGCTTGATCTCACGACCAGCCCGCAGCTTGTCGAGGCGTTCGCCTCCAAAGCCGAGCATACGGCGCTCGTCTGCGACGTCGCGCGGGTGACGTTCATCGACTCGACGGGGATCCAGGCGCTCCTCGCGCTTCAGAGGGATGAGCCCGACCGCTTCGCTCTCGCCGGGACGAGTGCGTGCGTCGAGAGGCTGCTCGAGCTGACAGGCACGGCGAAGTTGTTCCGTCGCGAGCCGACCACCTGAAGGGTCGTCAGGCCCACGTAAGCGGATGGGAATCGCGCGCCGCGGGTACGTCCCGCCCGCATGCAGGGCCTCGACGAGCTCTCAGAGGACCGCCAGCTCGCCCTGCTGGTCAATCAGGCGACCGACTACGCGATCTTCGTGCTGGACCCCGACGGGTACGTGCAGACGTGGAACCCGGGCGCCGAGCGGACGACGGGCTACCGGTCCGAGGAGATCATCGGCCGGCACGTCTCGCGGTTCTACACCGACGAGGACAACGAGCGCGGGCGCCCGGCCGACGCGCTACGGATCGCCGTCGCGACCGGGCGCTGCGAGGAGGAGGGCTGGCGTGTCCGCAGCGACGGGTCGCGCTTCCGGGCAAACGTCGTCATCACGGCGTTGAGGAACGAGGACGGGGAGCTGATCGGGTTCGGCAAGGTCAGCCGCGAGGTGACCGAGGAGCTCGTGGAGTACCGGCGGCTGGTCAAAAGCGTGCGCGACTACGCGATCTTCATGCTCGACCCCGCCGGCCACATCCTCTCGTGGAACGCGGGCGCGCAGCACCTCAAGGGCTACGAGGCCGAGGAGATCATCGGCCGCCACTTCTCGATCTTCTACTCGCCCGAGGACCGGGCGCGCAACCACCCGGACTACGAGCTCGATGTCGCGGTGCGCGAGGGCCGCTACGAGGAGGAGGGCTGGCGCCTGCGCAAGGACGGCACCCGCTTCTGGGCGAGCGTCACGATCACTGCCGTCCGGGACGAGGAGGGCAGGCTCACCGGCTTCGCCAAGGTGACGCGCGACCTGACCGAGCGCAGGCGGACGCAGCGAGAGCTCGAGGGCGTGGTCGAGGAGCTGCGGCTCGCCAACGAGGAGCTCGACCGGTTCGCCGCGGTCGCGGCGCACGACATGACGGACCCGCTGCGCACAATCTCCGGCTTCGCTGAATTCCTCTTGGAGACCGAGCCGAGCGAGGAGCAGCGCGAGCGGTACATCCGCCACATCTTCGACAGCAGCCAGCGGCTCTCCGCGATGCTGCGCGGCCTGCTCGCCTACGCCCGCGCCGGGCGCCCGCTTGAAACCGGTGCGGTCGTCGACGTGGCGGCTGTGATCAGCCAGGTGCGCGCCGACCTTGCGGCCGACATCGGCGAGCGCGATGCGCAGGTCGTCGTGGAGCTCGCGCCCGATGCCTGCGTGCACGTCGATCCCGACGATCTGCGGATCATCCTGCAGAACCTCGTGTCCAATGGGATCAAGTTCGCCGACCGGCGCGCGCCCGTCATCACGATCAGCGCTTCGCGCACTCGCGGTGCGTGGCGCATCACCGTCGCCGACAACGGCCCCGGCATCCCCCCCGAGCATCAGGAGCGGATCTTCGCCGCCTTCGAGCGCGCCCCGAGTCGGCGCAGCAACGGGTACGGACTCGGGCTCGCGATCTGCCAGCGGCTGGTCGAGCGCCACGGCGGCCGCATCGGCCTGGAGTCCGCGCCGGGGGATGGGACGCGCTTCTGGTTCAGCCTCCCGGACAACGTGGTGGACCTGCCTTGAGGCTGTTCATCTGCGACGACAACGAGCAGTACCGGGGTCTCGTCAGGATGGTGCTCGAGCTGGCGGGGCACGAGGTCGTCGGCGAGGCAGGCGACGGGGCGGAGGCGCTCGCTCAGGGGCCGGTCGCGGTGCCCGACGTCGTCCTGCTGGACCTCAACATGCCGAACGTGAGCGGCTTCGAGGCGACTGCCGCGCCTGCGCGAGCTGCTCCCCGCCAGCAAGATCCTGATCCTCACGACCGGGCACGCGCCGAAGGAGCGCCAGCGCGCGTTCGAGGCGGGCGCCGACGGCTTCATCGTGAAGCCGGCGCGGGTCTTCTCGCTCGACGAGGAGATCCGAGGCGCATTGGCTGCCCCGGCGATCCGCTGAGACGCTCCTCCCAGAAGTCGAGTCGCGCGTCGAGTCGGCCGATGACGACGCTAGTGAGGCGGCCGCCCCCAGGGCCGTGCGACGCCTATGGCTCATCGACGCGCGACGCTTGGGATCGTCCTGCTGGCCGCCTGCGCGCTGCCGGCGACGTCGCCTGCGCGGATGTCCGCGAAACGCGCGGCGACGATCCGCGCCGACCTCACGCGGCAGGTGAAGCGCCACCCGAGCGTGATCACGAAGCGCTGGTTCCTGCGCAAGGCCGGGCTGGTCCAGTACAAGCTCCCGGTCACGCTGCGGCTGCGGCCCGACCCGGCGCCGACGGCGACCGCAGACCTGGGCGCGTCGCTCGGCTCGCGCAGCATCGCCCTGGGCGGCTCGCTGGCCGCGGACGTGGTCTTCAGCGACTCGTTCGACGGCGGGGCGCTCGGGAACGTCGGCATCGAGTTCCGGGAATCCGACGAGCAGGCCCTGACGACGTCGTCGATCCCGCTGCTGTGGAACACCGACGCCAGCGGCTGCGGCCTGTCCAGCGGCGACGTGGCCGGCGACAACGACTCGCTCGGTCCCGGCCAGCCGTTCCCCGGCGGGTTCTCGGCGTCGAACACCGTGCTGCGGACGGGCGCGCTGCGGCTGCGGGTGGCGGACCGCGGGATCGCCAGGTCGGGCGGCCAGGCGAACCTGTTCGGGAACATCCCCGGCAAGAACGTCTCGGTCGACGTGACGCTGAGCCTCGAGACGGTCATAAACGCAATCGCCCGCGCGCTCGACGACGAGGATCCCGACACGCTCGCGCAGTGCCGGCAGCTGTGGACGGGCTCGACGCAGAACTCGATCCCGGGGATCCACCTCCAGGGCCGGCTGAAGATCTCGCCGGCGCTGCTGCCCGACGGGCATCTGCGCATCGCGAAGGTCACGGTCAGCTCGCCACCCGCCATGCCCGCTCGGGTCGCGCTCTCCGCGTGCCTGCTGCCGGTGTCGACCTACGCCGACGGTGATCCGGGCGCGCCGGCCGACCGTCCCTGCGGCGGGCCGAGCGACCCGGACCTGGGTGTGGCCCCGCTGGCGGCCGAGGACGGCGCGGAGGTTACGGTCGCCGGCGACATCAGCGTCGATCAGGTCAGCGTCGACGTGATCATCGGCGACGCGTAGACCCGTCCCTCGCAGGCGCAGTGATCCGGGCCGATCCAGCGCAGGGCGCGCGCCAGCAGCCGCGCGTAGGCGCGCGCGCCCGAGGGGCGCAGGTGCGTGCCGTCGCCGTAGAACCACGCGTCGCGCCCGGTGCTGAACGACAGCCAGTCGAGCACCCGGATGCGATGGGGGTGGCGGCGGTGGGCAGCGAACAGCGCGCCGCTCGGCAGGCCGGTCCACGAGCGCTTCGGCGTCACGAAGGCGAGCGTCTGGTCGCGGCGCAGCAGCGCGAGCGCCTGCCGGATCTCGGCCGCGGTCGCGGGCATGTTCGTCCCGATCGCGACGACCACGACAGGTGGGTGCCGATGGTCGCGCCGCAGATGGCGCAGGACCCTCAGCGCGTTGCGCATGAACCGCCCCTCGCGCGCGTCGACCTCGAACCCCTCGCGCGCGACCTCGTGCGCGGCGCCGAGCAGCACAGAATCCCCGATCGCGATCGGCGCGGGGTCGAAGCGCCGCGCGTGCTTCGGCGGCTGCAGGTGGACGCCCAGGCAGCAGGCCTGCGCAGCCTGTGAGGCCACGGCCAGCGCACCTACCGCGAGAAGCAGGCACGTGGGCGCTCGCCGTGCGCCTAAGTGATGACAGAAGTTCATCCGAAATGGTGTTGAACGCGGGCGTTGCGACCGGAAGGGTCTCGTGTGTGAGGTTGCGGGCTCTGCCGACCCTCGCCGTTCTCCTCGTGACGGGCCTGTGCGCGTCGCCGGCGCCCGCGCGCGTGCACGTATCCAAGCACCGCGCGGCTGAGATCAGGGCGCACCTGCGCAAGCAGATCCGGCACAACCCGCGGGTGCTGAACCGGCGCTCGTTCCTCAAGCAGGCCTCGCTGGTGAACTTCAAGCTGCCGGTGACGCTGCGCCTGCGGTCGGGCAGCGCCGACGCGGACCTGGGCGCCTCGCTCGGGCGCCGCACGATCCTGCTCGACGGAACGCTTGCTGCGGAGATCGTCTTCCACGACTCGTTCGACGGCGGCGCGCTCGGCAACGTCGACCTGCAGGTGCTCCAGTCGGACACGAAGTTCCTGCGCTCGTCGGCGATCCCGCTGCTGTGGAACAGCGACATCTCGGACCCGACGTCGCGCTCGGATGTCAACTACATCGCGGCCACAACGGCGGCCACGGGGATCAGCGCCGCGGGGCTGAAGGAAGGATGCGGCGACTTCTACGCCGCGGGCGCCGGGACCGGCGCCACGCCCGGGCCCGGCTACAGCGCGCTGTTCCATGGATTCACGCCGTCCGGCTCTCCGTTCGGCGCGGGCGCCGGGCTTCCCGGCTACCCCTACTACGACCCCGCGGGACCGGGCGCGCTCACGACGCCCGCCGGCTACCTGCCGATCTACCCCGGCGTCGACGCGCTGGACAACCTGCACAGCGGGGGCGTGGTCGGCGACAACGACTGGCTCGGGCCGAGCCAGACGCCGTTCCCCTCCGCTCCGGCGCCGGGTGGCTTCAGCCAGCCGCCGAGCGTCTCGGACACCGTCC
>VAYD01000482.1 GCA_005883905.1 Actinomycetota bacterium | reverse complement strand
GGTCGCCGGCGACTGGGAGGACCAGGCGCCCGACCGGCCACTCGGGGACGACGCGGAGCAGAGCTAACCCGGCCCCAGTCAGCCCACGACCAGCCGCCGCGAGCCCGGCGCCTCGCGCCGGACGGCGCCGCGGGCGAGCAGGCCGACGGCCTCGCACAGCAGGCGGTGCTCGATCGGTCGCAGCGCGTCGTGGACGGCCTCGGGGTCGCTCGCGTCCGGGATCTCGATCGAGCCCTGCAGGATGATCGGCCCGGTGTCGACGCCCTCGTCGACGAGGTGGACGGTGACGCCGAAGACGCGCACGCCGTAGTCGATCGCCTGCTCGATCGCCCGAACGCCCGGGAACGCGGGCAGCAGCGCTGGGTGGACGTTGACGATCCGATCGCGGAAGCGGGCGATGAAGCCGGCGTCGAGCAGCGCCATGTAGCCCGCGAGCACGACGAGCTCGACGCCGAGCGACTCGAGCCAGTCCGCGATCGCGGCGTCGCGCGCAGCGCGGTCGGCGATCCCCGCGGCCGCCGCCCGCTCCAGCGCGTACGAGCCCGGCTTGTCGGACGCCACCGCGACGATCTCGGCCTCGCGCCCATGCACGGTGTCGAGGAGCGCCTGCAGGTTCGTGCCGGCGCCGGAGGCGAGGACGCCGACCTTCATGCTGCGCGCAGCATCGGATAGGCGCCGCCGGTCGAGCGCAGCGTGCCTTCGGCGAGCAGCTCGTCGACGCGCGTGAGCACCTCGTTCGACGTGAGGTGGTCGAAGGCGCCGTAGCCCGGCAGCCCGTCCCAGGAGTTGCGCAGCAGCGCCTTCGAGCGGCCGCCGCGCAGGATCTCCACGACGCGCGTGCGGCCGACGCCCGGGCGCGCCGCGCGGACGACCTCGACGATCGCGTCGTCGAGCCCGTGCACCACCGCGGCCGCGGGCGCGGGCGCCAGGGACGCGTCGCACGCGTCGCAGCACGGCCCCGCCGGCGCCGGCGGCGCCGTGTCGCCGAAGTGGCGCAGCACCGCCTCGCGCCGACAGCCGCCCCCTTCGACGAACGCCCAGATCGACCGGTACTGGCGCCAGCGCACGCGCGCGCCCTCGCCCGCCGACGTGCGCGCCGCCGCCCGCGCCGCGCGATCCAGCGGCTTGAGCAGCCGCCCGCGCAACCGATCCATCGGCGCCGGCGCGGGCTGGACGACGCCGCCCGAGACGAGGTGCCCGACGACCGCCCGCACGCGATCCTGCTCGTCGCTGTCAGCCGCCAGCTCCGACAGCGGGACGTCGTAACGACCGTCCATCGCGCTGAACCCGAGCCGCTCGGCCACCCGCTCGATCAGCTCCGGCGGCACCTCCGCGCGCTGGATGAAGAACACGTGCAGGCCCTTGTCGCGCCCCTCGGCCAGCAGCAGCGCGCGCGCCGGCAGGCCGTCGCGGCCCGCGCGCCCGGCCTCCTGGTAGTAGGCCTCGAGCGACGCCGGCACCGACTCGTGCACGACCGTCCGCACGTCGGCCTTGTCGATGCCCATGCCGAATGCGTTGGTCGCCACGACGATCTCAGCCTCGCCGTCCATGAAGCGACGCTGCACGGCGGCGCGCGCGCCGCGCTCGAGCCCCGCGTGATACGCCACCGCGTCGCAGCCGAGCTCGTCGCGCAGCGCGTCGGCGGTCCGCACGCAGTTCGCGCGCGTGCCCGCGTAGACGATCGCCGGGCGGGCGGCTGGATCCGACAGCGCGGCGACCAGGCGCCGGTGCTTGTCCGCGCGCGACCCGCACCGCACGACCGCGAACGACAGGTTCGGCCGGTCGAAGCCCGTCGCGACCCGCACCGGGTCGCGCAGGCGCAGCCGCACCGCGATGTCCTTGGCCACCTCGGGCGTCGCGGTCGCCGTCGACGCCACGATCGCCTGCGCCCCCAACCAGCGCGCCGCGTCGGCGAGCCGGAAGTAATCGGGCCGGAAGTCGTGCCCCCATTGCGACACGCAGTGGGCCTCGTCCACGACGAAAAGCCCGAGCGGCGCCTCGCGCAGGCCCTCGAGGAAGCCCGGCGACGAGAACCGCTCCGGCGCGACGTACAACAGCTTGACCTCGCCCGCGCGCGCCCGCGCCAGCGCCTCGCGGTTCGCCGAGAGATCCTGCTGTGCGTTGACGAGCGCCGCCCGCCCGGGCGCGACGCGCTCGAGCGCATGCACCTGGTCGGCCATCAGCGACACCAGCGGGGAGACGACCACCGTCAGGTCCGGCCGCATCAACGCAGGCAGCTGGTAGCACAGCGACTTCCCGGCGCCTGTCGGCATGACGACCAGCACGTCGCGGCCGGCCAGCGCGGCCGACGCCGCCTCCTTCTGGCCGGGCCGGAACTGCTCGAAGCCGAACCACTGCTCCAGCGCTGTGTCGAGGTCGCCCATAGGGGCGTCGAGGATACGGCCGGCCTCGGAGCGCAGGCGACGGCGACGCAGAGACGGCGCAGTTCAGGTTGAGTCGTTCGGCAGCTCGACCATGCGCAGATGCCGGTCCAGGCCCGTCAGCGAGAGGAGCTGGCGCGCCGGATCGCCGCACGCGACGGTCAAGCGGAACCCGTCGGCCC
>VAYD01000481.1:2552-5417 GCA_005883905.1 Actinomycetota bacterium | reverse complement strand
GGCCGGCTCGCCGAAGCGGCTGAGCACCGCCTCGATCGCGCCGCGGTCGTCGGGGTTGGCCGGGATCGCCTCGACGCTCGACCGGCCGATCTGCTCCTTGAGCGCCTGCGGCGTGCCCTCGGCCACGATGTGACCGTGGTCGATGATGCCGACGCGGTCGGCGAGCACGTCAGCCTCCTCGAGGTACTGCGTCGTGAGGAACACCGTCACGCCGTCGTCCTTGGCCAGGCGCGCCACCTCGCCCCAGAGGGCGCTGCGGCTCTGCGGGTCGAGCCCCGTCGTGGGCTCGTCGAGGAACAGGATCGAAGGCCGGTGCACGAGCGCCAGCGCCAGGTCGAGCCGGCGCTTCATGCCGCCCGAGTAGCCGCCGACCTTGCGATCGGCGGCGTCGGTCAGACCGACGCGCTCCAGCAGCTCGCGCGCACGCGCGGCGCGGTCGGGCTTCGACAGCCCGTGCAGGCCGCCCTGGAGCTCGAAGTGCTCGCGCCCTGTCAGGAAGTTGTCGAGCGCCGCCTCCTGCAGCGCCGCGCCGATCCGGCGGCGCACGTCCGGGCCCTGCGTGGACACGTCGAAGCCGGCGACCGTCGCGCGGCCCGCCGTCGGCGGGAGCAGCGTCGTGAGGACATGGACCGTCGTCGACTTGCCTGCGCCGTTGGGCCCGAGGAAGCCGTAGATCTCGCCGGGCTGGACCTGAAGCTGGATGCCGTCGACAGCGCGGATGGGTGGGCGGGACCCAAATTCGCGGACCAGACCGTCGACCGTGATGCCGTCGTGGGACATGGCGGGGTACGTTAGCATACTGATGGTTGAGGTTGCCAACTGTTGCACCAAGTAACTACCCTCTCGGAGACGACGTCATGGCGAACACCGCACTCAGCTCCCCCGCCGCCGAGGCATGGGCGCTCGTGCAGCGGCTCGTCGGGCCGCAGCGCAAGCGGTTCATGGCCCTTGCGGCAGAGTACGACCTGTCGCCGCCGCAACTCGGCGCGCTGAAGGCGCTCGACCCCGCACGTCCCGTCGCGATGAGCGAGCTCGCCGGCATCCTCGGGTGCGACAACTCCACCGTCACCGGCATCGTCGACCGCCTCGAGTACCGCGGGCTGGTGGAGCGCCGCCCGGCCGATCACGACCGCCGCGTCAAGCTGCTCGCGCTCACCGAGGAGGGGCAGGAGCTGCGCGAAGCCCTCGGCGAACGCCTCCACGCGCCACCCCACGAGCTGGCGAGCCTGAGCCTCGAGGACCAGCGCGCCCTGCGCGACATCCTGCGGCGCGCGTTCGAGTAGCTACTGCAGATCCGACAGCGGCCGCGGGGGCGGGCCGATGTACTTCGCCGTGGGGCGGATGAGTCGCGCCTCGCGCTTCTGCTCGAGGATGTGCGCCGACCAGCCGGCCACGCGCGCACACGTGAACATCGACGTGAACAGCTCGGCCGGGACGTCCGCCGTGTCGAGCACGACCGCCGACCAGAACTCGACGTTCGTCGCCAGCACGCGGTCGGGCTTGCGCGCCTGCAGCTCCGCCAGCGCGGCCTTCTCCAGCGCCTCGGCGACGCCGAAGCGCGCCGATCCGATGTTGCGCGCGGTGCGGCGCAGCACGCGGGCGCGCGGGTCCTCGGCGCGGTACACGCGGTGGCCGAAGCCCATCAGCCGCTCACCGCGGTCGAGCAGCTCCTTGACGTAGCGCTCGGCGTCGCCCTCGCGCTCGACGTCGTCGAGCATCTTCAGCACCCGCGACGGCGCGCCGCCGTGCAGCGGCCCGCTCAACGCTCCGACCGCGCCGCTCAGCGCCGCGGCGACGTCGGCGCCGGTCGAGGCGATCACGCGCGCCGTGAACGTCGAGGCGTTCATGCCGTGCTCGGCGGCCGAGATCCAGTAGGCGTGGGTTCGCCTCGCCGCGCCAGCGGATCAGGAAGCGCTCTGGGATCGACGTCGCCTGGTCGACCAGCCGCTGCGGGACAGGCGGGACGCCCGTGCCGCGGGCCGACTGCGCGACGAAGCTGAGCGCCATGACCGAGGCGCGCGCGAGGTCGCTGCGCGCCTGGTCGTCCTCGATGTCGATCAGCGGCTGGAAGCCCCACTCTGGCCCGAGCATGGCGAGGCAGCTCTGAACGTCGACGCGCGGATCGCCGCTGCGTACGGTGAGCGGCCAGGGCTCGGCCGGCGGAAGACCGGGCAGCAGCGTGCCGTCGACCAGCAGGCCCCAGACGTGCTCGAACGGCACGACGCCCACGAGGTCCTCGATGTCGACGCCGCGATAGCGCAGCGCGCCGCCCGCCTTGTCGGGCTCGGCGATCTCGGTGGCAAAGGCAACGACTCCCTCGAGCCCGGATTGGACGTCGGAGAGGTCGGGGGCGGTGGCGTCCGTGGTCATGCCGTCAATCGTCGCAAAGTAGGCATCGCGGGTGCCGAGAGCGGGCACGTCGCCGCGCGAGGCGGGCCCCGCGTAGGCTTCTCCGCATGTCTGCCGACGCCACCGCCACCGACCTTCTCTTCCGCCCGGTCACGGAGCTCGCTGCGAGCGTCCGCTCGGGAGAGATCAGCGCCCGCGAACTGGTCCAGGCCTCGCTCGATCGCATCGCCGAGGTCAACCCGAAGGTCAACGCGTTCGTCGACGTGTTCGCTGATGAGGCGCTCGCCGAGGCCGATGGCATCGGCGCGGATGACCCGCGGCCGTTCGCCGGAGTCCCGATCGCGATCAAGAACAACCGCGCCGTGGCGGGCAAGCGCCTGACGCTCGGCTCGGAGTTCGCCGGCGAGTTCACGGCGCCGTTCGACCACAACGTCGTCCAGCGCTTCAAGGCCGCGGGCTTCGTGATCGTGGGCACGACGACCCTGCCCGAGTGGGGCATCCTGCCGGTGAGTCAGG
>VAYD01000481.1:0-2508 GCA_005883905.1 Actinomycetota bacterium | reverse complement strand
CGTCACGCGCACGCCCGGCGGATCGAGCGGCGGCAGCGCCGCGGCCGTCGCGTCGGGCATGGTGCCGATCGCGCACGCCAACGACGGCGGCGGCTCGACGCGCATCCCCGCCGCGTGCTGCGGGCTCGTCGGGCTCAAGCCGCAGCGCGGGCGCATCTCGCTCGCACCCGAAGCGGGCGAGGCCTACCTCGTGCAGGACGGCGTCCTGACGCGCACGCTGGCGGAGACCGCGCAGCTGCTCGACATCCTCAGCGGCCACGTGCTCGGCGACGCGTCGTGGGCGCCGCCGCCGGCAGAGCCGTTCGCCGCCCAGGCGGCGCGGGAACCCGACCCCACCCACCCCAAGCGCATCGCGTTCACCACGCTGCCGCCGATCCCGGATGTCACAGTCGATCCCGTCTGCGCGAAGGCCGCCCACGACGCGGCGGCGCTGCTCGAGTCGCTCGGGCACGAGGTCGTCGAAGCCGACCCGCCGTGGCAGGACGCGTCGCTGCTCGAGACGTTCACCGCCAACTTCGGGCCGGCGCTCGCCACCCAGATGGCGTTCATCGGGATCGTCAACGGCCGCGAGCCGACCGCCGAGGACATGGAGCCGCTGAGCTGGGCGATCTACAACCTGTCGCGGGGCATCGACTCGGTGCAGGCGTCGCTGGCGACGTTCCAGCTCCACGCCGTGGCGCGCGCCCTGATCACGCCGTCGCTGGCCGAGGCGCCCGTGGTGCACGACACGATCAACCCGTGCTCGGATCAGCCGATGGCGGACTTCACGCGCTCGGGCCACTTCACGCCCTACACGGCCGGCCAGAACATCACCGGCTCGCCGGCGATCTCGCTGCCGCTGTACCACCGCGAGGACCTCGACCTGCCGGTCGGCGTGCAGATCATCGGCCAGCCTGCCGGCGAGGGCGACCTGCTGGCGCTCGCGACACAGCTCGAGGCCGCCCTGCCCTGGCACGAGCGGCGCGCGACGATCTAGGGCGCGCCCAGCACCGCGGCCATGTAGCTCGGCTCGACACCGAGGCGCTGCGCGTCGGCCGTCCCGCGCTCACTGAGCAGCGAGACCTCCAGCAGCTCGGCCTCGTCCCATGTGGCGGGCGCCTTGGACTTCATCAGCGCCTCGAGCACGCGCAGCGTGCGCGACACGATCGGCGTCGGCACGTGCACGAGGCGCCGGTGGCGGTGCTGCGAGCGCAGCGCCAGCTCGACGATCTCGCGATGCGAGAGCGTCTCGGGTCCGGCGAGCTCGTAGCGCTCGCCGGCGCCGGCGTCGAGCGCCGCCATCACGCAGTCGGCGACGTCGTGCGCCCAGATCGGCTGGAACTGCGCGCGCCCGGACCCGCTGATCGGCATGAGCGGCAGCAGCGCGAGCCGGCTGAGGAGCGTCAGGTACGGGTCGCCGGGCGCGTAGATGATGCTCGGTGCGAACACCGTGTGGGCGATCGACGAGGCCCGCACCGCCTCCTCGGCGAGCGCCTTGGCGCGCAGGAAGCGCGTGCGGTTGTGCGCGCTCGCCGACAGCGCCGAGAAGAACACGAACCGCTCCACGCCGGCGCGCTCGGCCGCCTCGACCATCCGCCACGTCGCGATCCCGTTGAGCTCCTCGATCGAGCCGTGCGGCTGGTCGCGGATCGCGGCCGCGAGATGCACCACGGTGTCGACCCCCCGCAGGGCGTTGCGAAACGAGGGCGGATCCGACAGGTCACCGAGCGCGATCTGGACCCGCACGCGTTCGGGCCCGAGCCGGCGCGGATCGCGCACCAGGCAGCGGACCGGTTCCCGCGCGGCCGTCAAACGGCGCAGGAGGGCGGACCCGACGAGCCCGGTGGCGCCGGTGAGCAGCAGCACGCAGGGCAGGTTTCCATAGAATCCGGCCCTCCCGCACCCTGAACGAGGAACAACGGACCAGGACCCATGGCATACGTCATCGCAGAGCCGTGCATCGGGCAGAAGGACAACTCGTGCGTCGAGGTCTGCCCGGTCGACTGCATCCACCCGACGCCGGACGAGCCCGACTACGACAAGGTCGAGATGCTCTACATCGACCCGGAGGAGTGCATCGACTGCGACGCGTGCGTCGAGGCCTGCCCCGTGGATGCGTGCTTCGCCGAGGACCAGCTCCCGGACGAGTGGACGAAGTACGCGCAGATCAACGCCGACTACTTCAAGCAGTCGGCGTAGCGAGCCTAGGCCTGTACCACCGGTAGCTGGAAGCCCGTCGGCGCGGGCGCGTCGGCATGTGCCGCCGGCACCGCCTGCAGCATCGGCAGCTCGGCCGGGAACAGCGCGACGAGCCCGCGCGCGGCGTGGCGGATGCCCTGCGCCGCGGGATCGTCGGGATCGGTGAACACCAGCGGCAGGCCGGCGTCGGCCTGCTCGCGCAGCGGCATCGTCAGCGGGACCTTGCCCAGCAGCGGGACGTCGAGCTCGTCGGCGAGCTCCTGGCCGCCGCCCTCGCCGAAGAGCTGGAAGCGCTCGCCCGACGGCGTCGTGAAGCCCGACATGTTCTCG
>VAYD01000480.1 GCA_005883905.1 Actinomycetota bacterium | reverse complement strand
GGGTGTTCGCGCTGGGGGTCAAGCCGGAGTACCAGCACACCGGCGTGGCGGCGCGGATGTACCAGATGCATTTCGAGGCGGCCGCGCGCACGCCGCAGACCGGAGGCGAGATGGGCTGGATCCTCGAGACCAACAAGGCGATGAACCGCGCGATGGAGGGAATGGGCGGCAAAGTCGTCCGCAAGTACCGGGTCTACGAGCGCGAGCTGTCCGGACCGACCGGGTAGCCTTGCCCCCGATGGCAGAGCAGACCGACATCGAGGTCGTCGACGCCGAGGTCGTGGCGCTCGAGCCGCGCAGCTCGGCTCAGCTGGCCCAGGCCACGGCGACCCAGGCCGCGTTGGTCGCTGCCGGCGGGATCGCGGTCGGCGCCGCGACGGTCGCGGTCTTCAAGCGCCAGCGCTCGCTGCGGGCCGCCAAGCGCTCGCGCAAGGCGCTGGGCGAGGTCGTCGCCTCGCGGCGCTTCCTCGTGGACGTGCACCTGCTGCGCAACTGAGCCGGCCGTGCTCGCCCTGGCCGCTGCCGTGCTGGCGCTGGCGGGGCCACCCGGGTGGAAGCCCGACGTGCGCGCGGCCGCGGGGTATGCCGCCGGCAGGCGCGGCTCGATCTCGTTCGCGGTGCGGTCGGGCGGGCACGTCTGGGGCCGGCGGATGGACAGGGTCGCGCCGAGCGCCGGCACGCTCAAGCTGATCCTGCTGGTCGCCGAGCTGCGGCGCCTGGGCAGCCGTCCCCGGTCGCGCGCCGAGCACCGGCTGCTGACGCCGATGATCCGGGCGTCGGCGAACGGGCCGGCGTCGGCGCTGGTCGTGCGGCGCGGTCGGGCGCGCATCGAGCACGCCGCGCGCCTGGGCGGCATGCGCCACTCCCACCCTGCGCTCGCCCTGGGGCCTGAGCACCGTTACGGCCCGCGACTTGACGCGGTTCGCTCTGCGGCTCGAATCGCTCGTTCCTCCGCCCCATCGCGGCTACGCGATGTACCTGTGGCGCACGATCGTGCCGTCGCAGCGATCGGGCGCCTTCCGGGTCGCGCCCCGGCTGGACGGTCCGGGCCAAGGCCGGATGGGGGAGCGGCACCGGCTGGGCGGACCACCAGGTGGCGCTGCTGTCGCGGGGATCCGAGCGGGTGGCGGCGGCGGTGCTGACGCGCAACGACGGGTCGCACACGTTCGGGAAGGCGACGTTGCGGGGCATGTTCGCGCGGTTGCTGTGGGGGCTGTGATCGGCGAGGGAGGGGCGTGAGCCGGGCGCGGCTGACGAAAACAACCCCCACGGTCGCTTTCGTCAGTCACGCGGAATGCACCACTGGCTGCCCGACCCGCTTCCCCTCGGTGCTCGAACCACAAAGGCGCCCACGCGGGCGCTCGAACTGAGCGCTACCCCGGAGGCCGGCGCCGCTCCGGCGCCGTGCCGAACACCCGGTCCCAATACGGCGCGCTGACGCCGTAGCCGGTCGTGTCGTCCTCGAAGTGGTGGCGCATGTGCAGCTCGCGCAGCTTGCGGCCGATCGGGCCGCGGGGCTTGCCGTGGTGCACGAAGTAGTGCGTCATGTCGTAGCCGAGGTAGCCGGCGAGGAAGCCGGCGCTGACCGCGAAGCCGCCGCCGTAGCCGAAGACGAGCTCCGGCATGACCAGCCGCAGCGGGTCGTTCGGGTGGTCGTGGTGGACGCCGTGGATCATCCAGTGCATCCGCGCGCCGACGCCCGCATCGGGCTCGAAGTGGAACACGACGCGGTGCAGCCAGTACTCGGTCAGCGTCCACAGGACGTAGCCCACGACGAGGTAGGCGAAGAACCGCCACGCCGTCGTGTTCGTCGCCCCGACGTAGCCCATGATCAGGATCGTCGGGACGAAGATCAGCGGCACCACAGCGGGGTGCACGCGGGTGAACCGGTCCATCCACGGCCGGTCGAACATCGGGGGCGAAGCCCGGAGCCAGTCGCTTCGCCGCGTGTTGGGATCCGCTGCCATCGCAATTAGCGTACACAGCAGCGCCGCGGTGGTGAGGTCGTCCCA
>VAYD01000496.1 GCA_005883905.1 Actinomycetota bacterium | reverse complement strand
GCATCGACTACAAGCCGGTCACGCGCGTCGAGAACTTCTGCGCTACTGGCTCGGAGGCGTTTCGCAACGCTTGCTACGCCGTCGCGTCGGGCGCCTATGACCGCGTGATGGCGGTGGGGGTCGAGAAGCTCAAGGACTCCGGCTACTCCGCGCTCGTGCGCTCCCACGTCCCCGGCGACGGGACGGCGCCCGAGCTGACCATCACCGCGCCGGCGGCGTTCTCGCTGCTGGACCCGGCGTACTGCAAGAAGTACGGCGTCGACCCGGACGACATGCGCGAGGCGATGACGCACGTCGCCTGGAAGAACCACGCCAACGGCGCGAAGAACGAGCGCGCGCAGTTCCGCAAGGAGGTCGCCAAGGAGAAGATCGCGGCCTCGCCGCTCGTCGCCGGGCGCCTCGGCGTCTTCGACTGCTCGGGCGTCTCGGACGGCGCCGCCTGCGCGCTCATCGTCCGCGCCGAGGACGCGCACCGGTACACCGAGGCGCCGATGTACGTCAAGGCCCTCGCCATGGTCGCCGGGCCGGCGAGCGGGCCGATCGACTCCAGCTACGACTACACGACGTTCCCGGAGGTCGTGCGCTGCGGGCAGGACGCCTACCAGCAGGCCGGCGTCTCGGACCCGCGCGAGGAGATCTCGCTGGCCGAGGTCCACGACTGCTTCACGCCGACCGAGCTCGTGCTCATGGAGGACCTGGGGTTCTCGGAGCGCGGCACGGCCTGGTCCGACGAGCTCGAGGGCGCGTTCGACCTCGACGGACGGCTGCCGGTCAACCCCGACGGCGGGCTGAAGTCCTTCGGGCACCCGGTCGGCGCCAGCGGGCTGCGGATGCTGTTCGAGTGCTGGCTGCAGTTCCGCGGCGAGGCGGGGGACCGCCAGCTCGCGGACCCGCGGCTCGGGCTCACGCACAACCTCGGCGGCAGGCCCGGGACGTGCGTCTCCTTCGTCTCGATCGTCGGCAGCGAGCCGAGCTGACTCACATGGGCTTCGAAGCGGTCATCCGTCGCTCGGCCGCGTATTACGGGTCGAAGACCGCCGTCACCTACCAGGGCCGACACTGGACGTACGCGGAGCTGTTCGAGCGCTCCTGCCGTGTGGCGAACGCCATCGCCGACCGCGGCCTGCAGCCGGGCGACCGCGTCGCATTGCTCGGGGCGAACGCGGCCGAGACCGTCAAGCAGATCGCCGGCATCGCGCTCGGCGGCTTCACCCGAGCCGCCCTGTACGCGCACAACGCCGCCGAGACCAACGCCTATCTCGCCGACCTCGTCGACGCCAGGCTGCTGATCGTCGAGGAGTCCCTCGCCGAGGGGATGCTCGCGCTGCGCGATGACATGCCGCAGCTCGAGCACGTGATCGTCTATCGCGCCGGTGACTACGAGGACGCGCTCGCCGCCGCGTCACTCGAGGACCCCGGCGTGACCAGGGGGCCGGACGATCTGCACGTCATCCGCTTCTCGGCCGGCACCACCGGCAAGCCGAAGGGCATCGTGCACACCAACGAGCGCTGGTCGCGCGCCATGGACGAGTACCGCTGGTGCACGCCCCAGATCGACGAGCGCGACGCCTATCTCGCCGCCGCCCCGCTGACCCATGCGGCCGTCCTGTTCCTCTGGCAGTTCCTGAAGGTCGGCGCGCGGCGCTTCCTCGACGTCATCGAGTCCGAGCGGCCGACGTACACGCTGATGGTTCCGACGATGATCCAGGCCCTCGTGAACCACCCGGACGCCGCGCGGCGGGACCTCTCGAGCCTGCGGTGCGTCAACTACGCGGCCTCCCCTGTCACCGAGACGACGATGGTCAAGGCAAAGCAGCTGCTCGGCGAGGACGTGCTGTTCCAGATGTACGGGCAGAGCGAGCTGTGGCCGGTCACGATGCTCCTTCCGCACGAGCACGAGGGTCCCCGCGCGCGCTCGGTCGGCCGCCCGACTCCGTCCACGGTGGTGACGATCGTCGACGAGGAGGGCCGGCCGGTGCTGCCCGGCGAGGTGGGCGAGATCGCCGCGCGTCACGACGGGCTCATGTCCGGGCAATGGAAGGACGAGCACGGC
>VAYD01000137.1 GCA_005883905.1 Actinomycetota bacterium | reverse complement strand
AGCTGTCCACCCCGGGCCTCAAGTCCGGCAAGGGCCGCAAGAAGAAGGTGGCCGCTCCGCAGCGCCGTGGCGTGTGCACGCGCGTGTACACCACGACCCCGAAGAAGCCGAACTCCGCGCTGCGCAAGGTCGCGCGTGTTCGCATCTCCGGTGGCATCGAGGTGACCGCCTACATCCCCGGCGAGGGCCACAACCTGCAGGAGCACTCGGTCGTGCTCGTGCGCGGTGGCCGCGTCAAGGACCTGCCGGGCGTGCGCTACAAGGTCGTCCGCGGGACGCTCGACGCCGCCGGCGTCAGCGACCGCAAGAAGGCCCGCTCGCAGTACGGCGTCAAGAGGAAGTAAGGAATGCCCCGTCGCGCTGCAGCCACCGTCCGCAAGATCGAGCCGGACGCCCTCCACCGCTCGCGCCTGGTCCAGCAGGTCATCAACAAGGTGATGCTGGACGGCAAGAAGTCGATCGCCGAGAAGATCGTCTACGACGCGCTCGCCATCATCGGCGAGAAGTCGGGCAAGGATCCGCTCGAGCAGCTCGAGGTCTCGATCAAGACGCTCACGCCGAACCTCGAGGTTCGCTCGCGCCGCGTCGGCGGCGCCACCTACCAGGTGCCCGTCGAGGTCCCGCCCGCCCGCGCCCGCACGCTGGCGATCCGCTGGCTGGTCGAGTTCGCCCGCAACCGCCGCGAGAAGACGATGGCGCAGCGGCTCGCCAACGAGCTGATGGACGCGGCCTCCCAGCAGGGCGGCGCGTTCAAGCGCAAGGACGACATCTACCGCATGGCGCAGGCCAACAAGGCCTTTGCGCACTACCGCTGGTAGCTGGCTGATCGCGGCCCTCGCGGCCGCGCTGCTGATCCCGGTCCAGGCTCAGGCGCAGACGCAGGTTCCCCCGGACGCGGTCGCGCTCGTCGGGGCGCAGCCGGTCACCCGCTCGGCGTTCGACCACTGGTTCCGCGTCGCGGCGATGGCAGAACACGCGCGCCGCCGCCGCTACGGCGCGTGCCCGGCGAAGGACCGGGACTGCCGCATCGCGCAGCGCTCGCTGCGCGACTCGTCGATGCAGTTCCTCATCAGCGCGACCTGGATCGAGGGGGAGAGCGCGCTGCAGGGGATTTCCGTCACGGACGCCGAGGTCGACGCCGAGTTTGCGACCGACCGCCGCGCCTCGTTCCCGCGACCGAAGGACTTCGGCAGGTTCCTGCGCGAGAGCGGGATGACCCTCGAAGACCTCAGGTACCGCGTGCGCGTGACGCTGCTGTCGGATCGGCTGCGCGAGCGCATCGACGCGGGCGTCGCACCCGTGACCGATGACGAGGTCGCGGCGTACTACGCCGGGCACCGCAGCAGGTTCCGGCTCCCGCAGCGGCGCGACATCCGCTTCGTCCACACGCGCTTTGCCTGGCGTGCCCACCGCGCCGCCGAGCTCCTGCATCAGGGCATGTCGTGGACCCGCGTCGCACGACTGCTGTCGGCGGACCGGCGCAGCCGCCAGCGGGTGGCGCGCGGCGGCGACGATCGGGTTCTCGACCGCGCGATCTTCCACGCGCACGTGCACAGGATCGCGGGCCCGGTGCACGTGAAATCCGGCTACTACCTCTTCGAGGTGACCCGCGTGCACCCGGCGCGCGGGCTGGCGCTCGCCGAGGCCACGCGAGCGATCCGTGCGCTGCTGGCGTCACGGCGCGAGCAGGCCGCGCTCGACGACTTCGTGCGCGACTTCCAACAGCGCTGGCGGTCGGTGACGATCTGCCGCAGCGGGTTCATCACGCCCGACTGCGCCAACCGGTAGGCGATGGACTGCCAGCGCTGCAGGGAGCCCTCGGCGCCGGCGGACGAGTTCTGCCCGCGCTGCGGCCTGGCACGCGATCCGCGCGCCGCGCTCCTGGCGACGCCCGGCGCGCTCTCGGCGTCGCACCGCAACGCCGCTTGGCTCGACGCGCACCCCGAACACCGGCAGCCGGCCGCCGACGAGCCGGGGCCGGACCTGTCGGCGTTCCGCGATCCCGAGTGGCCGGGCCGCTGGGCGGAGATCGGGCTCGTGCTCCTCGCGATCGCATCGCTGTGCGAGATCGCGTTCGACCTCTGGCATCTGTCGATCCTCGGTCGCGATCTGGGCGACCCGGCCAACGCGCAGGCCTATCTCGACAGCACCGATCGGCTCGACGCGATGGCTATCGCGATCGGGATCGCCTCGCTCGTGTGCGCGATCACGTTCGTCGTGTGGACGCGTCGTGCCTACCGCAACCTCCCGGCGATCGGCGCCGTGCAGCGCTTCAAGCCCGGCTGGGCGGTCGGGGCCTGGTTCGTCCCGGTCCTCAACCTGTGGCGCCCCAAGCAGGTGATCAACGACATCTGGCGCACGGGTGATCCGGACGCGCCGCGGGTGCTCGCGGCCAGTCGCTACGAGCACCTGCGCGTGCCCAGGGCGATCACGGCCTGGTGGCTGTTGTTCATCCTCGGCAACCTCGCCGACCGGCTGCTCTGGAACGCCTCGGTCGACACCGTCGCGCATGAGCGCGCCTCGACCCAGCGTGATCTCACGAGCAGCGCGATCGACATCGTGACGCTCGCGCTCGCGTTCGCGGTCGTGCGCCTGCTCACCCGGCGCCAGCAGGCGCGCGCCCGCGCGCTTGCCGGACCGCTCTAGGCCGGCTTGGCCTCGAGCGCGCGCAGCCGTGAGCGCACGGCCTTCAGCTGGCGCTCGAAGTCCTGCAGGGAGCGGCGCAGCCCATCCGGGACCGAGCCGTCAGCAGAGTGCGAGCGGGCGCGGACGCGAAGCTCGCGGATGGTCAGACGCAGGCGCTGCTCGTGGTGACGCAGGCGCTCGATCTCGAGGCGGTCGCCGATCATCATGCTCGGCAGCCAATCGCAGATCGGGCGCCGCCGCCATACGGCTACCCGCACACTTGGACCCACGAGTCCTGCACCGCATCCATGCGCTGCTCGATCTCGTCGCGACCCGCGCTCGGCACGTAGAAGATCGCGCGCTCGACGCCGGCCTCCGCGTAGCGCTCCAGGCGCTCGGGCCTCCGCGGCGAGGCGTTGATCGACACGGGCACGTCGTAGCCCGCGCGCGACCGCAGCGACGCGATCCGCCCGAGCAGCTCGTCGTCGTCGATCACGTTCGGCATCCAGCCGTCGCCGAACGCGAGCACGCGATCCTCGACCGTCGGCCCGTTGCCGCCGACCCAGACGCGCGGATGTGGATCCTGCACCGGCTTTGGCCAGGACCAGATGCGGTCGAACGACACGTGCTCGCCGTGGAACGACGCCTCGGACTCGGTCCAGATCGTTTTGATCGCCGCAACGCGCTCGGCCATCACCGCCATCCGGTTGCGCGGGTCGGTCCCGTGGTTGCGCATCTCCTCGCGATTCCAGCCGGCGCCGACGCCGAACTCCACGCGCCCGCCGCTGAGCAGGTCCAGCGACGCGACCTCCTTGGCGGTGATGATCGGGTCGCGCTCGATCACGAGGCAGACCCCCGTTCCGAGGCGCAGCTCCGTCGTGGCCATCGCGGCCGCGGTCAGTGCGACGAACGGATCCAGCGAGCGCCAGTACATCGACGGCAGGTCGCCGCCGGCCGGGTACGGCGTCGCACGCGACGCCGGGATGTGCGTGTGCTCCGGGAACCACAACGACTCGAAGCCGCGCTCCTCGCACAGCTGCGCCACCTCGTGAGGCGGCAGCGTCTCGTCGGTCGGGAAGACCGCGGCGGCGAGCTTCACTCGATCTCGTCCGGGATCGGCAGCCCCGCGGCCTGGAACGCCTGCAGCATCTGCGGGAACGGCGCGGCGCCCGGGCCGTCGGTCGGCGCCCCGTGCGCCGGCTGGCCGAGGAGCCGTCGAGTGAGCGCGGAGCGTTCCTCCAGCAGCTCGTCCAGCGCCGCCACCACGTCGGCGCCCGAAGCGTTGCGGCCATCTGGGGCCGCGCGCAGCGTCGCCTGGCGCATCAGCTCCTTGACGAAGGCGCCGCTCACGCCCTCGGTGCGCTCGACCACCGCCGCGAGCTCGGCGGGCTCGAGCCGCACGCCCTCCGCGTACAGCGCGACGAGCCGCTCGCGCGCCGCGGCGTCCGGCAGCGGGATCTCGAGCGCCAGGTCGACGCGCCCCGGGCGCGCCGCCAGCGCAGGCTCGATCACGTCGGGTCGATTGGTCGTCAGCAGGAACAGCAGGTCGGCGTCCTCGCCCACGCCCTCCATCTGGTTGAGGAGGTCGAACAGCACGCCCTGCGACCACGGCATCGTCCGCTCGGCCGCGACGAGGTCGATGTCCTCGAACACGACGGTCGCCGGCGCGAGCTCCCGGGCGATCGCCGTCGCGTGCTCGATCAGCCCGAGGCTGCGCCCGGTCAGGGGCACGACCGTGCGCCCTGGCATCGCGCCGAGCAGGTAGGTCACCGAGAGCGTCTTGCCGGTGCCCGGTGGGCCGTGCAGCAGGATGCCGCGCTTCAGGTGCCGCCCCGCCTCGCGCAGTCGCTCGGCGTGCTGCGCGATCCCGATCGCATGGCGCTCGAGCCGTTCCAGCGTCCCGTCGGGGAGGATCACCCCGTCGCGCTGCACCGACGGGAGCGTGTGGAACTGCACGCTTGCGCCCTGGCCGCGCTCGTCGGCGTGCAGCGAGATCACACGGCGGCGGAACACGTTGTGCTCGCGCATGGCGCTGCGGATCGCCGCGATCACCGAAGCGACCGCCTCGTCGCGCGTGCCGACACCCTCGAGGCGCAGCTTGGAGGGCCCGAACCCGCGCTCGTTGGTCGGCGAGACGACGATCACGATCGGCTCGCCGTCGATGCGCGCGAGGAACACGCCGTTGGTGATGCAGCGCACGATGCGCCCGTCGCCGACCTCGACGCCGGCGTAGCGCGGCGGGCCCAGGCCGATCGGCCCGGTCATCGCCTGGCCCGACAGCAGCTCCGCGAGCCCGAGCGGCATGTAGCCCATCCCGCGGGCGTGGAACCCGAGGACCTCGGCGTCGGGCAGCGCGGCGGCCAGTCCGAGCTGGAGGTTGGCCTGCTCGGTGTTGGGCAGCTCGACGGTCGTGGTCGGCAGCACCTTCGGGTCCGTGCCCAGGTGCGCCGCGATGCGGTTCGTGAGCTCGGACTCCTCATACGTCGCGACCGCGGTCATCGCGCGTATGAACTCCTCCATGGCGGCGCCGAAGCGCCCGGGATCAGGAAGGTCGCTCACGCTCGCGCTGTGCCTCTGCCGGCGGCTCCGCCGGGCGCGCCGAGTGCGTCGTGATCAGCATGCCGCCGCCCGCGAGCAGCAGGAGCGCGCCGCCGAGCGTCTCGAGGTAGTAGCCGGTCTTCGGGTTCGCGCGCGCGTTGTCGTACAGCTCGCCGATCACGCCGGTCTTGTGGACGTCCGGGAGGTCGCCGATCAGCGCGATCAGCAGGACGGCGATGCCGGCCACGGCGACCGCCGCCATCGCCGGACGCGCGCCACGCCAGGCGCCCACGGTCATCACGAGCGCGAAGATCGCGATCAGCACGAGCGCGAACGAGTGGCGGTCGAGGCCCGAGAGCTGCGTGTCGCGATCCGCGATCTTCGAGGTGGTCCCGACGGTGATGCCGATGACCGTCGAGAAGGTCGCGACGACGAGGCAGACTGCGCCCGCGACGGCCGCGATCACGAGGGCGATCCGGACGGCGCGCGCAGCGCCGAATCCGACCGGGGAGGCCATGGTCTTTCTGCTATCGTGGCCCTTCGCTTCGCGAGGGGCGGCGCTCATGCGTGCCGTCCGCGCGATAGCTCAGTGCACCAGGATGGAGACCTCGAGCACATAGCGCGACGGCCAGGTACCACGACCTGTTGTGCGCTGGGGCCCGAGGGCCCCTTTTTCACGCCCGAAGAGAAGAAGACGCCGAAGAGATATGCCACGCAAGTTCCCACTCGAGAAGACCCGGAACATCGGGATCATGGCGCACATCGACGCCGGGAAGACCACCACCACCGAGCGGATCCTCTACTACACCGGTCGCACCTACAAGATCGGTGAGGTGCACGAGGGTGCCGCGACGATGGACTGGATGGAGCAGGAGCAGGAGCGCGGCATCACGATCACGTCGGCTGCGACCACCTGCGAGTGGGTCGATCATCGGATCAACATCATCGACACGCCCGGGCACGTCGACTTCACCGTCGAGGTCGAGCGCTCGCTGAGCGTCCTCGACGGCGCGATCGCCCTCTTCGACTCGGTCGCCGGCGTCGAGCCGCAGTCCGAGACCGTCTGGCGCCAGGCCGACAAGTACAAGGTCCCGCGCATCGCCTACATCAACAAGATGGACCGCATCGGCGCGAACTTCGACCAGGGCGTGCAGACCATGATCGACCGCCTGGGCGCGCACCCGGTCCCGATCCAGCTCCCCATCGGCGCCGAGGTCGACTTCAGGGGCATCGTCGACCTCGTCGAGATGAAGGCGATCACCTACAACGACGACCTGGGCAAGGACGTCGTCGTGGGCGAGATCCCCGACGACCACGCCGACGCCGCCGCCGCGGCGCGCGAGCACCTGCTCGAGGAGGTCTCCCACTACGACGACGAGCTCGTCGAGCTCATCCTCGAGGAGGCGGAGATCCCCGTCGACATGCTCAAGCGCGCGATCCGCAAGGCGACGCTCGACATCAAGCTGACGCCGGTCCTCTGCGGCTCGTCCTTCAAGAACAAGGGCGTGCAGCCGCTGCTGGACGCGGTCATCGACTACCTGCCGTCCCCGCTGGACGTCCCGGCGATCGAGGGCGAGCCGATGAGCAAGGGCGGCGGCATCGGCGAGGGCGAGAAGGTCGTCCGCCATCCCGACGACTCCGAGCCGTTCGCCTCGCTGGCCTTCAAGATCGCCGCCGACCCGTTCGTCGGCAAGCTCGCTTACTTCCGGGTGTACTCGGGCCGCCTGCAGAGCGGCGCGCGCATCCT
>VAYD01000502.1 GCA_005883905.1 Actinomycetota bacterium | reverse complement strand
CGCCGTCGGGCTCGCGGTAGACGTAGGCCAGCAGGCGGCCGTAGCGGTCGCGCTGCTCGACGTCGCCGACGAGGCGCACGCTGCGTCCGGCCACGAGCGCCGTGTTGGCGGCCGCCGCCCGCTTGGCGTAGCACTGCACGGGGGTGCCCGGTTTGACCGACTCCGGCGTGTCGACGCCGATGTAGCGCACGCGCTCGGTGCGGCCGTCGAGGCGCACGCGGATGGTGTCGCCGTCGACCACGCGCAGGACCTGGGCGCGCCCGAACGTCCTTGCCCGCGGGTGGTCGCGGCGCTGCGCGACGAGCACCGCCACGGCGGCCAGCAGGAGGATGAAGGGGGCGATCCGGCGCATGCCGTCGGACGGTAAGGCCGGCCCCGGCCAGGAGGCAGCGCACGGTCCTGATTCGTCACGAAGGCTGCACTGGGATGATGCCGTGCTGCACATGGCCGAAACAGAGCGCAAGCGACCGCGACTGAAGGACCTCCCCGGCGGTCAGGTCACCGAGCTGATCGTCATCGTGATCACGGCGCTGGCCATCGCGCTCGCGGTCCAGTGGCTGCTCGTGAAGCCCTACAGGATCCCGAGCGGGTCGATGGAGCCGACGCTCGACGTCGGCCAGCGGGTCCTGGTCAACCGCCTCAGCCACCGCCTCGGCGCCGACCCGCAGGTGGGCGACATCGTCACCTTCCACCCCCCGGCGGGGGCCGACGAGACGCCGCCGCGCTGCGGCGTCCAGCAGGCCGACGACCAGCCGTGCCCGGCGCCGACGCCCGAGCAGTCCAAGCAGACCTTCATCAAGCGGGTCGTCGGTGTGGGCGGCGATCGGATCTCGGTGCGCGACGGGCACGTCGTCCGCAACGGGAAGCTGCAGAGCGAGGCGTTCATCGCGCCGTGTGCCGGTGGGCAGGGCTGCGACCTGCCGCGCGCGATCACGGTCCCGCGCGGCTACGTCTTCTGCATGGGCGACAACCGCGGAGCATCCGACGACGGCCGCTTCTGGGGGCCGGTCCCCGTCGACTGGGTCATCGGGGAGGCCTTCGCGACCTACTGGCCGCCGAAGCGCATCGGCACGCTCTAGCCACGCCGGCGTATCAGCGGGCCGCCCGCGGCGCTCCTCCGGGTGGGCAGCACGCACAACGAGCGATGGCCGGAGGGGACATGACGGCACGCACCACAGGCATCTCGGGCAAGGCCTGGCGAAGGATCGCCGTCGTCGCCGCCGTCGGGCTGACGATCGCGGCGTTGACCGGCGGCCGGGGATCGTCCGCAGGACCGTCGCCGGGCCCGACGCCCTCACCCTCCTTCTCGGGCGTCCCGAGCGACCAGGCTCAGGACCCCGCCGCCGACCTCGAGCGGGAGCGGCAGGCCGTCCAGGCCCTCAACGACGCCTCGCAGCAGCGCTTCGACTCGGAGCTGAACACGGCCAACTCGTCGCCCTGAGGCAGCCCCGCCGCGAGCGAGCCGATCAGGCGACGGCTGTCTCCTGCTCCTCGTAGACGCGGATGAAGCGCAGGTAGTTCTCGGCGATCTGCGTCGCAGCGGCCTCGCGCTCGAGCGACCCGTCGAGGAAGCCCTTCAGGGCGTCCCACCAGATCGAGCGGCCGATCGCGAAGCCGACGAAGCCCTCGACCGGCGCGGCGACGCGCAGCCACTGGTCGACCTTCTCGTCGCTGGCGCCGCGCCCGAGGAGCACGCAGACGACGCCCTCGCGCCCGGCTCCCTCGCGGGTCTGCTTGGCCAGCATCTCGGCATCCTCGCGGGCGTCGACGCCCTCGATCTTCCAGATGTCGACCTCGCAGCCGAAGTCCTGGGTCTCGGCGATGGCGCGGCGCATGAGCTCGGGCCGCAGCTCGGCGTCGTAGCGATCGGTGTCGCCGCCGACCGAGGCGAGCTGCTCCTCGGTGGCCGGCACCAGCAGCTCGAAGAGGAACCGGCGGTCGTTCGCGTGCAGCCAGTCGGCCAGGCGCTTGAGGCGCTCGAGCTGGCGCTCGTTGAGCTCGGCCGCGTCGTCGGGGTTGTAGCGGACGAGGCGCCGAAGTCGTCGCCATACTCGAAGTCGAACTCGTTCTGGCCGGACTTCTCGGCGGGCATCGCGAGCGTGAGGCCCTTGGCCTTGGCCTCCCCGGGGACGGTCCCGCCGAACTGCTCGTCGACCAGCACGCCGACCTGGTCGCCGGGCACGGAGCCGCTCTCGGTGGCCTTGACCATGCCCTCGTAGATGAGGTGCTTGGAGTCGGTGATGCGCTCGGTCTCCTCGGGCGTGGGATCGCCCTCGATGCCGAACATCTTCTTCTGGAACGAGCCGCGGTGGTCGAAGGCCAGGATGTAGAGCTTGCCGTCGTAGCCCAGGGCCATGTGTGGTCCCCCTTGTCGAAGTCTTTTTCGTGCGCTACCCGGAGTCTAGGCCGATGGATCGCGGCGCGTGGGTACGCTGCCGCGCCATGGAGCACCACTTCCACGGGCCGAGCTACACGCTCGGCATCGAGGAGGAGCTCATGATCGTCGACCCCGAGGGCTACCGCCTGGTCAACGCCATCG
>VAYD01000136.1:12866-14273 GCA_005883905.1 Actinomycetota bacterium | reverse complement strand
GAGCTCGACCGAGCGCCGCACGTCGCACGCGTCGCGCCACTGCGCGAGCAGCTCGCGCGAAGGCGGGTCGGCGGGCGGCGGACGGTCCGACACGAACGTCCCGCCGCCGCGGCCGCGAACGGCGTGCAGATGCCCCGACTGCACCAGCGCCGTCAGCGCTTGGCGCAGCGTCGAGCGCGAGACGCCGAGGCGTGCGCACAGCTCGCGCTCGGCCGGCAGCTGGGCGCCGGGCTCCAGGAGGCCGAGCTTGATGGCCGTGCCCAGCCGCTCGAGCGTCTCCTCGAACGCGGTCTGCGAGCGCACCGGCGCGTAGATCGCCTCGGGCGTCGTGGGCGTCGTCGTTGTCACAGCCGCTCGAACCCCCGGACTCGCTCCCAATCGGTCACCGAGGCGTCGAACGCGGCGAGCTCGATGTTGGCCATGTTCACGTAGTGGTCGACGACCTCGTCGCCGAACGCCGGCCGCGCCAGCGTGCTCGACGCGAACAGGTCGCGCGCGTCGCGCAGCGTCGTCGGAAGGTGCGGCTTGGCGGACGTGTACGCGTTGCCCTCGAACGCGGGCTCGAGCTCCAGTCCGGCGTCCACGCCGGCCAATCCCGCCGCGATCAGGCCGGCGAGCGCCAGGTACGGGTTGACGTCGGCGCCGGGTGCGCGGCACTCGAACCGGCGGCCGGCGCCGTGCCCGATCACGCGCAGCGCGCAGGTGCGGTTGTCGCGCCCCCATGCGACGGCGGTCGGCGCGAACGAGCCGGCTGCGAAGCGCTTGTAGGAGTTGACGTTCGGCGCGAGGAACAGCGTGAGCTCGCGCAGGTGCGCGAGCTGCCCGGCCAGGAACGCGTCGAAGAGCTTCTGGTCGGTGTCGAACAGGTTGTTCCCGTCGCCGTCCTGCAGCGACAGGTGGATGTGGCACGAGCTGCCCTCGCGCGCGTCGTACTTGGCCATGTACGTGATCGACATACCCTCCTGGGCGGCGATCTCCTTGGCGCCGGTCTTGTAGATCACGTGCTCGTCGGCGGCGCGCAGCGCGGGCCCGTAGCGGAAGTTGATCTCGTGCTGGCCGAGGTTGCACTCGCCCTTGGAGTCCTCGACCTTCATGTTCGCCGCGGCCATGTCGTTGCGGATCCGCCGGATCAGCGGCTCGACGCGCGACGTCCCGATCAGCGAGTAGTCGACGTTGTAGAGGTTCGCCGGCGTCAGCCCGCGGTAGCCGGACGTCCACGCGTCCTCGTAGGAGTCGCGAAAGACGATGAACTCGAGCTCGGTGCCCGCGAAGGCGTGCCAGCCGCGCTCGGCGAGCCGTTCGAGCTGCGCGCGCAGGATCTGCCGCGGCGAGGCGAGGACCGGGCCGCCGTCGAGCCAGTGCAGGTCCGAGAGGCACAGCGCCGTCCCGGGGTGCCACGGCGTAATC
>VAYD01000136.1:0-12818 GCA_005883905.1 Actinomycetota bacterium | reverse complement strand
AGTCGCCATAACCGCGATCCCACGAGCTCATCGCGTAGCCGTCGACGGTGTTCATCTCGACGTCGACGGCGAGCAGGTAGTTGCACGCCTCGGCGCCGTGCTCGGCGACCTCGGCGAGGAAGTGCTGCGCCGTCAGGCGCTTGCCCTGGAGGCGGCCCTGCATGTCGCAGAGCGCCAGCACGACGGTGTCGACCGCGCCTCGCTCGACGTCGGCTCGGAGCTCTTCGAGGCGCATGGGCCGGGAAGGTACTCGCAGCGGTCCTTTTGACGCAAGGGGCGCCGCCGTGGTACTGGTCTGGACCAATGGCCCGCCACGCCGACGTCCCGAAGTGGGCACAAATCGAAGACGCGCTTGCCGCGCGGATCGGTGGCGGCGAGCTGCGGGTCGGCGATCGCCTGCCCGCCGAGCGCGAGTTGTGCGACCAGTGGCGCGTCAGCCGGGGGACGATTCGCCAGGCCATGCAAGCCCTCGAGGCGCGCGGCCTTGTCGAGCGCGGCGTCGGCCGCGGGACGTTCGTCGCGGCCGGCAAGGTCGAGGTGCGGCTGAGCGACGTGGCCGGGTTCACCGAGCAGATGGCGCGAGCCGGCGTGCAGGCGCACGCCCGCGTCCTGCGCGCGGGCGTATCGACCGCGCCAGAGCAGGTCGCGGCGGCGCTCGAGCTGGACGCCGGTGCGCCGGTCGTGCGCATCGAGCGCCTGCGGCTTGCGGGCAAGCTGCCGCTGACGCTCGAGGACTCGTGGATCCCGTCCGCACGCTTTCCGGGGATCGAGGAGCTCGACCTGCGCGGCTCGATCTACGCGCTGATGCGCGACCTCTACGGCCACGCCCCGGTTCGCGTCGTGGAGTCGCTGGAGCCGGTGGTGGCGCAGCGCCACAGCGCCGAGCTGCTCGGAGTCGCGACCGGCAGCGCGCTGATGCTCGTCGAGCGCACCGCGTTCGATGCCGATGGCGTCGCCGTGGAGTACGCGCACGACCTCCATCGCGGCGATCGGGCGCGCTTCGTGGTCGAGGCTGCCGCGCCGCTGCCGGTCAGCTGATCAGCCGCAGCCGCAACGCGATCGCAACCGCATGCACGCGGTTGGAGGCGTTGAGCTTGTGCATTGCGTTCTCCGCGTAGGAGCGCACCGTCGCGGGCGAGAGGTACAGCTCCTTGCCGACGCCGTCGGTGGTCAGGCCTTGGGCGAGGTGCTGCAGGACCTGCAGCTCGCGCGTGCTGAGCTGACTGGCGATCTGGGTGTGGCGCTCGGCCAGGAAGGCCCCCAGGCGCGCGTCGATGAACGGCAGCCCGGCATGGACCGTGCGCACGGCCCGGATGAGGTCCTGCGGGGGCCCGGTCTTGACGACGAAGCCGCGCGCGCCGGCGTCCAGCGCGGACTGCAGGACCTCGGGCTCGGCGTGACCCGTGTACAGCACGACGGCGGGGGGATGCGGCTGCGCGGTCATCTGGCGGCAGCACTCGATGCCGTCGACGGTCGGCATCGCGACGTCGACGATCGTCACGTCGGGTCGCCGGCGCTCGGTCAGGTCGAGCAGCGCCCGGCCGTCCGCCGCCTCGCCGACGACGCGCAGGTCGTCCTCCGCCTCGAGCACCGCCACGAGTCCCCTGCGCAACGCCGCGTGGTCGTCGCCGACCACGCAGCTGATCTGGTGCGAGTCCAAAGCTTCCCCCTGCCGAAGTGGACGCTGTAGCGACAGCATTCGCCTTTCAGGTGCCGTTTTCCAGCGCATTTGCACGATTGCGTCGGTTTCGCACCGAAAAATGCGGTGGCGGGCGCGGCTTTATCCCCAAAACCGGGGAGCAAGACACCGCAAACTGGGGATTCAGCGATGCGCTCAGAATCCGATACGTCCAACATGACTTCGTTGGCACTCGATCTCAGGCACCATCCGGCGGTGCGCGAGATCCGCTGCGAGTGCGCGGTGTGCGGGGTGCACGCGACCGGCTGGCAGGTCTATTCGCTCGGCGCCGAGTGCCACAACTGCGGTAGCTACGAGATGCGCCCGGTCTCGGTCAGTCAGCCGACCGTCATTCGCGCCGCCTGACCCATTGACTTCCCGCCGGGCGGGCGGATAGCGTCGGATTGGACCAGACCAATCCTGTGCCGCTGCCCGATCCCGTCACCCTGCTGGACGAACTCGAGCCCGTCCTCGGGGAGCGGAGCAGCGAGCCGCTGGCGCTCGACGGCGGCATCACGAACCGCAACTTCCGCGTCGTCATGGGCGGCGAGGACTACGTCCTGCGGATCTGCGGCAAGGACACGGCCGTGCTCGGGATCGACCGCGACGCCGAGTGCGCGGCGACGGTGGCCGCGGCGCAGATCGGCGTCGGCCCCGAGGTGGTCGCGTACCGCCCGGACCTAGAGGTGCTCGTCACCCGCTGGATCGAGGGCCGGCCGGCGACGCCGGAGGAGCTGCGCAGCCCGCCGCTTCTCGAGCAGGTCGCCGCGGCGCTGCGCGCGGTGCACGCGGGGCCGCCGCTCGACGCGCGCTTCGACGCGTTCGCGCTGGTCGTGGACTACCGCGACGAGGTCCGTGAGCGCGGCGGCGCCGACCCGGACGGCTACCACGAGGCCGCGGCGGCGGCGGCGCGGATCGCGGCTGCGCTGATTGGCCCGGACCATGAGCCGGTGCCCTGCCACAACGACCTGCTGCCGGCGAACTTCCTGCACGACGGCGACCGCATCCGGATCGTCGACTGGGAGTACGCGGGCATGGGCGACCGCTTCTTCGACCTGGGCAACCTCGCGGTCAACAACGCGTTCGGCCCCGACGACGAGGAGCGGCTGATCGCGGCGTACTTCGGCGAGCCCGGTCAGCGCCGGCTTGCAGCGCTGCGGCTCATGCGCGTGATGAGCGACTTCCGCGAGGCGATGTGGGGCGCGGTGCAGGACGTCGTCAGCGAGCTGGACTTCGACTACGCGGCCTACCGCGACGAGCACTTCGAGCGCCTGCTCGCAGCGATCCGCGTCCCCGAGTTCGAACGGAGCCTCGCCGATGCCACGGCCCCGTGAGCTGCCCGACCGTGCCCGGGTCGTGGTCGTCGGCGGCGGCGTCGGCGGCTGCTCGATCGCGTACCACCTGACGCAGCTCGGCGAGCGCGACGTCGTCCTGGTCGACCGCAACGAGCTCACGAGCGGCTCGACGTTCCACTCGGCCGGGCTCGTCGGCCAGTTGCGCGGGTCGGTCTCGCTGACGCGGATGATGATGGACTCCGTCGAGCTGTACCGGACGCTCGACTGCGGGTGGGTCGAGTGCGGCGGCATCCGGCTGGCGTGCACGCCCGAGCGCGAGCAGGAGATCCATCGCCAGGTCGCGTGGGCGCGGACGTTCGGACTGCCGCTCGAGCTGATCTCCGCCGACGAGGCGCAGGAGAAGTTCCCGCTGATGGTCACCGACGGCGTGCGCGTCGGCTCGTTCCTGCCGACCGACGGCTACCTGGACCCCTCGCTGCTGACCTACGCCCTGGCGGAGAAGGCGCGCGAGGGGGGTGCGCGGATCTTCACGCACACGCGCGTGAACGCGATCGCGGTCGAGCGCGACGCGGTGCGCGCCGTGGACACGGAGTGGGGCACGATCGAGTGCGAGGTCGTCGTCAATGCCGGCGGCATGTACGCCGCCGAGATCGGGCGGATGGCCGGCGTGCGCGTGCCGATCGTGCCGTTCGCGCACGAGTATTTGGTCACGCAGCCGTTCTACACGCGGACCCACAACCTCCCGACGCTGCGCGACCCCGACAACCTCGTCTACTACCGCGAGGAGGGCGAGGGGCTCGTCATGGGCGGCTACGAGCGCAACAGCGCGCCGTGGTCGCTGGACGAGCACCTGGTCGACCGGATCCCGCCGGACTTCAACGGGCGACTGCTCGAGGAGGACTGGCCGCGCTTCGAGGAGATCGCCGACGCCTCGAAGGTGCGCGTGCCGGCGATGGAGGACGTGAAGGTCACGCGGCTCATCAACGGGCCCGAGGCATTCACGCCCGACAACGAGTTCTGCCTCGGCTCCAGCGAGGTGCGCGGCTTCTTCGTCGCCGCCGGCTTCTGCGCGCACGGCCTGGCCGGCGCGGGTGGCATCGGCAAGGTGATGGCCGAGTGGATCGTCGCGGGCGAGCCCGAGCTCGACGCGTGGGAGATGGACATCCGCCGCTTCGGCCCGCACTACCGCTCGCCGTCGTACACGCTCAAGCGCGCCAAGGAGGTCTACGAGACCTACTACGACATCCGCTACCCGGGCGAGGACCGCCAGGCCGGCCGCCCCCTGCGCGTCTCGAGCGCCTACGCCTGGCACGTCGAGCACGGCGCGGTCTTCGGCGAGAAGTCGGGGTGGGAGCGCGTCAACTGGTACGCCTCCAATGAGAATGAGGGGTCTGACCCCTCATTCTCAAATGCGAAAAAGGGGTCAGACCCTTTTTTCGCACCGCGGGGGTGGGCGGGCATGAACTGGTCGCCCGCGATCGGGGTCGAGCATGTCGCGTGCCGCGAGCGCGCCGCGCTGTTCGACGAGTCGTCGTTCGCGAAGATCGAGATCGCGGGGCCCGGGGCGGCGGACTTCCTGGAGTCGCTGTGCGACAACCGCGTCGCGCGCGACGTCGGCGCGATCACCTACACGCAGATGCTCAACCGCCGCGGCGGGATCGAGTGCGACTTCACGGTCACGCGCGTGGAGGAGGAGCTGTTCTCGATCGTCACCGGCACGGCGTTCGGCACCCACGACCTCGCGTGGATCCGGCGCCACATGCCCGAGGACGGGTCGGTTCGGGTCAGCGACGTCACCGCGCGCTGGTCGTGCTTCGCCCTGTGGGGCCCGCGGGCGCGCGACATCCTCGCGCCGCTGACGCCCGACCCGCTGGACTTCGGCTACATGCGCATGCGCGACATCGCCGTCGGCGACGTGCCGGTGCGCGCGCTGCGGGTGACGTTCGTGGGCGAGCTCGGGTGGGAGCTCTACTGCCCCGCCGAGTACGGCGCGGGCCTGTGGCGCGCGCTCTGGGAGGCGGGCGAGCCGGACGGCATGGTCGCCGGCGGCTACCGCGCGATCGACACGCTGCGCCTGGAGAAGGGCTACCGCGTCTGGGCGGCCGACATCACGCCCGACATCACGCCGATCGAGGCCGGGCTCGGCTTCTGCGTCAAGCGCGACAAGGACTACATCGGGCGCGACGCGCTCGACGGGGCGCCGCGCGGCGCGCTGCGCTGCATCGTCCTCGACGACCCGCGCTCGATCGCGCTGGGCAACGAGCCGGTGCGCATCGGCGGCCAGATCCGCGGCCGCGTGACGAGCGGCGGCTACGGCCACACGGTGCAGCGCTCGATCGCCTACGCGTGGGTGGATCCCGGCGTCGACGCCGGCGAAACGGTCGAGCTCGACATCTTCGGCGAGTGGGTGCGCGGCGAGGTCGCGGCGGAGCCGCTCTACGACCCGAACGGCGAGCGCAGACCATTTCGTTCGGCGTCGCGGGCTCGACCCCCGGCGAGTTCGACTACGAGTCGGTCTTCGCCGAGGCCGACCTCGCGCTCTACGAAGCGAAGCGCGCGGGCCGCAACCGCGTTCGTACGCGCGGCGCGATTGCACTCGCCGCGTAGAGCGCCTGGCCGTTCGCTAGCGTCGAGGGTGATGTCCGCCCTCGCGATCCGCATGCGCGGTGCCGTCAAGCGCTACGGCCCGGTCACTGCTGTCGCGGGGCTGGATCTCGACGTCCCCGAGGGGACGTGCGTCGGACTCCTGGGGCCCAACGGCGCCGGCAAGTCGACCACGATGAAGCTGCTGACCGCCCAGGCGATCGCCGACGAGGGCGAGCTCGAGGTGCTCGGCCACGCGCTCCCCGACGACTCGAAGGCGTCGCGCGCGGTGATGGGCGTCGTCCCGCAGCTCGACAACCTCGACACGACGCTCACGGTCGAGCAGAACCTGCTCGTCTTCACCTACCTGTATCGCGTCCCGCGCGCGGAGCGGCACGATGCGATCGAGCGCGCGCTCGCCATTGCGAACCTCGCCGACCGCCGCGGCTCGCGCGTCGACGAGCTGTCAGGCGGCATGCGCCGGCGCCTGCTGATCGCCCGGGCGCTCGTGCACCAGCCGCGGCTGGTGCTGCTCGACGAGCCAACAGTCGGCCTCGACCCTCAGGTGCGCCAAGAGCTGTGGGCGCTGATCGACCGGCTGCGCTCGGAGGGCGTGTCGATCCTGATGTCGACGCACTACATCGAGGAGGCCGAGCGGCTCGCGGATACCGTGACCGTGATGAGCCACGGCAAGGCCGTGGCCGTCGGCCGGCCGGCCGAGCTCGTCGCCGAGCACGCGGGGCGCGAGGCGCTCGAGGTGTACGGCGCGCCGGCGCGATTGCTTGAAATCGAGACCGAGGCTCGCGAGCGCGGCTGGCCGACGCGCCGCACGGGCACGAGCGTGGCGATCCTGCGGATCGACTCGCTCAACGGCGAGCTGCCAGAGGGCGAGCGGCGCGTGGCGACGCTCGAGGACGTGTTCGTGCTGCTGACCGGAGAGGAGATCGCATGAGTGCAACCACCGTCGCCGTCCCGCGCCGCGAGCCGCGCGTCCGGCGCCTCGACGTCGCCGCGCTGCGCGGCGTGCTCGTGCGCGAGGTCGTGAACTTCAAGTCGTTCTGGCGATCGAGCACGTTCTCCTCGACCGTCGAGCCGACGATCTACCTGCTCGCCTTCGGGTTCGGGTTCGGCTCACTCGTCTCGACGGTCAACGGCCTGGACTACGTGCAGTACGTCGGCACCGGAACCGTCGCGACCGCGGTCCTGTTCAGCTCGGTGTTCCCGGGCATGTTCGGCACGTTCGTCAAGTACCAGTTCCAGCACACCTACGACGCGATCCTCGCGGCGCCGGTCGACACCGAGGAGCTCGTCACCGGCGAGGCGCTGTGGATCGCGACGCGCGCCGGCGTCTACGGCACGTTCCCGCTGCTCGTGGCGATGGTGTTCGGGCTCGACCCCTCGTGGGGGATGCTGCTCGTGCCGTTCATCGCGTTCATCAGCGGCTACGGCTGGGCCTGCTTCGGGATCTTCATCGCCGCCGTGATGAAGTCGATCGACAACTTCAGCTACATCACGTCGACCGTCATCACGCCGCTGTTCCTGGTCGCGGGGACGTTCTTCCCGATCTCGGGGCTGCCGGAATGGGCGCAGGTGCTGGCGAACCTCAATCCGCTGTACCACTGCGTCCAGCTCGTCCGCGACGCGGTCTTCGGGCTGAAGCTCGTCGACCTGTGGCACATCGCGTTCCTGCTCGGCTTCGGGCTCGTCGTGTGGCGCGTCGCGATCAACCGCATGGAGCGCAAGCTGGTGAGCTGATTTGGCTGTCACCATGGCGCCATGGAAGCTTCCGCCCCGACGCAGATCGACCGCGAGCGCATCAAGGAGCTGATCGAGCGCGAGGAGAAGGTCCTCGACGAGCGCACGGCCGGCTCGGCTGCGATGTACCGCCGCGCCAACAGGACGCTCGCCGCGGGTGTGGCGTCGTCCTACCAGGTGCGCGACCCATGGCCGATCTACCTCGAGTCGGGCGAGGGGCCGAAAGTCTGGGATGTCGACGGCAACGAGATGTGGGACTTCCACAACGGGTTCGGCTCGATGGTGCAAGGTCACGCCCATCCGGCGATCGGCCGGGGGATCACCGAGCGCTACGGCAAGGGCACCCACTTCGCCGCGCCGACCGAGGACGGGGTGGTCGTCGGCGAGGAGCTCGCCGCGCGGTTCCGGCTCCCGAAGTGGCGGTACACGAACTCGGGCTCGGAGTCGACGATGGACGCGATCCGCATCGCGCGCGCGTTCACCAAGCGCGACACCGTGATGAAGATCTTCGGCTCCTACCACGGCCATCACGACACGGTGATGGTTTCGATCGGCGTCCCGTACGACAAGATCGGCGACCGCGACAACCTGGCCTCGCTGCCCTATGGCGCGGGCATCCCCGATGCGGTCGTGCAAATGACGGTCCCGGTGCCGTTCAACGACGCCGACGCCATGGAACGCCGCCTCGAGCGGCTGATCGCCGAGGACCGCAAGCCGGCCTGCGTGATCATGGAGGCGGCGATGATGAACCTCGGGGTGATCCTCCCCGAGCATGGCTACCTCGAGGCCGTGCGCGACATCACGCGCAAGCACGGGATCGTCCTGATCTTCGACGAGGTCAAGACCGGGATCTGCATCGCGCCCGGCGGCGCGGTCGAGCGCTTCGGCGTCGAGCCCGACATGGTCACGCTCGCGAAGGCGCTCGGCGGCGGCCTGCCGACCGGCGCGATCGGCATGAGCGAAGAGGTCTCGAGCGTCGTGACCGACGGCAGCGTCTACCAGGTGGGCACGTACAACGGGAACCCGCTCGGCATGGCCGCGGCGCGCGCCAGCCTGACCGAGGTGATGACCCCCGAGGCCTACGCGCACCTGGATCGGCTGAACGACCGCATCCTCGGGGGCTGCGACGAGGTCATCCGCCGGCACCACCTGCCGGGCTACTCCGTCGGGATCTCGTCGAAGGGCTGCGTCACGTTCTCGCCCAAGAAGATCGTCGACTACGAGACCTTCAAGGAGAACCAGGACGAGGAGCTCAGCGACCTCGCCTGGCTGTTCAACATGAACCGCGGCATCTTCATGACGCCAGGGCGCGAGGAGGAGTGGACGCTCTCGGTGACGCACACCGAGGAGTCCGTCGACCGCTACGTCGAGGTCTTCGCCGAGATGGCCGCCGAGCTCACGTCCTGAGCTCGGCGCGGCGGATCTTGCCCGACGCAGTCTTGGGCAGGTCCGCCGCGAACTCGACGATGCGCGGGTACTTGTAGGGCGCCGTCTGCGCCTTGACGTGGTCCTGCAGCTCGCGCGCCAGCGCGTCGCTCGCGACGTGGCCGTCGCGCAGGACGACGACCGCCCTGACGACCGCGCCGCGCTCCTCGTCGGGCGCGGCGACCGCGGCCGCCTCGGCGACCGCGGGGTGTGACACCAGCGCGGACTCGACCTCGAACGGGCCGATCCGGTAGCCGGCCGAGATGATCACGTCATCGGCGCGGCCCTCGAAGTGCAGGAAGCCGTCCTCGTCCTGGGTGACACGATCGCCGGTGTGCCACGGCGTGCCGCGGTCGTGCGGCTCCTCGCCGAGGTAGCCGAGGAAGAACGTCGGCACGGTCCGCGGGTCGGCGACGAGCTCGCCGTCGTCGACCCAGAGCTTCATGCCGGGGAGCGGCCTGCCCATCGAGCCGGGGCGCGCGGGCTCGCCGAGCGGCATCCCGGTCGTCTGGCCGGTCTCGGTCTGGCCGTAGCCGTCGCGGATCCACAGGCCGGTTGCCTCGTGCCAGGCGTGCAGGACCTCCGGGTTGAGCGCCTCGCCGGCGGCGACCATGCCGCGCAGATCCGGGAATCCGCGCAGCTGCGCCCGCCTGGCGATCACGCGGTACTCGGTCGGCGCCATGCACAGCACGTTGACGCGCTCGCGTGCGAGCAGCTCGAGGCGCTCGCCGGGTTCGAAGCGCGCGTCGTGCAGGAGCGCGGCGGCGCCGCGCAGCCACGGCGCGATGAAGACGTTGCGCGCGGACTTCGACCAGCCGCTCGACGCCGTGCACCAGACGAGCTCGCGGGGCTTCGCGCCGAGCCAGTGCTCGGCCTGGACGCGCTGGCCGGCGACGTAGCGGCCGCCATGCACGACGCACTTCGGCTCGCCGGATGTGCCGCTGGTGAAGGTGAGGAGCGCCGGGTCTTCGTCGCCGACGTCGGCCGGCGGCGCCGGCTCGGCCGCGTACAGCGCCTCGTCCGGGGCGTAGAGCACCGGGCATGAGGGCTCGGCGGCCTTGAGCTGCTCGCGGTTGCGCTCGTCGGCGAGGACGACCGTGGGCTGCCCGACGTCGAGCCGCAGGCGCAGGTCCTTGGCGCGCAGCTGCTCGGTGCAGGGCAGCGCGATCGCGCCGATGCGCAGGCAGGCGATCATCGTGAACACCCACTCGGGCCGGTTGCCGATCAGCGTGATCACGACGTCGCCGCGGCCGATCCCGTTCGCCACGAGCGTGCCGGCGAGCCGCGCCGACCGGTCGGCGACCTCTCCGAACGACCACTCGCGCCGCGATCCGTCGCGTGCGAGCTCGACAAGCGCAAGCCGTTGCGGGTCGGCGGCGTCGACCACGTCGCGCGAGAGGTTCATGCGGCGCGATGCTACGACGGCCGGAGACTCTACCCTTCGCGCCCGCCCCGGCCATGGTCTTCCCGTCGATCGAGTTCGCCGTCTTCTTCCCGCTCGTGCTGGCGGTCTCGTGGCTGCTCATGCCGCGGCCGGCGCTGCACAAGTCGTTCCTGCTGCTCGTCAGCTACGTCTTCTACGCCGCGGCGAACCCGAAGTTCTGCCTGCTGCTCGGCGGCGTGACGCTCGGCAACCAGCTGTTCGCGACGCTGATCGACCGCAGCGACAGCCAGCGCCATCGCAAGGGGCTCGTCGGCGTCGCGGTGGCGCTGAACCTGATGACGCTTGGCGTCTTCAAGTACTACGGCTTCTTCTCGCAGGACGTCAACGACCTGCTCGACAGCGTCAACCTCGGGCTGCCGATCCCGCTGATGACGATCGCGTTGCCGGTCGGCCTGAGCTTCTTCACGTTCCAGGCGATCTCGTACACCGTCGACGTCTACCGCGGGCTCTGCGCCCGGGCCAAGACGATCGACGTAGCGGTCTACCTCAGCTTCTTCCCGCACCTCGTCGCGGGACCGATCGTCCGCGGGCGCGAGTTCCTGCCGCAGCTTGCCAGCCCGCGCGACCCGGCGCAGGTCCCGATCGGCACGGCGATCTTCCTGATCGGCCTCGGCCTCGTGAAGAAGGTCGTGATCGCCGACTTCCTGGCGCGCCACGTGGTCGACCCGACGTTCGCGGTGCCCGAGGCCTACGGCGCGCCCGACATGTGGCTGGCGATCTACAGCTACGCCGCCCAGATCTACTGCGACTTCTCGGGCTACACCGACATCGCGATCGGGCTTGCGCTGCTCATGGGCTACGTGTTCCCGCGCAACTTCCACTCGCCCTACCGCGCCTCGAGCTTCCGCGACTTCTGGCGGCGCTGGCACATGACGCTGAGCCGCTACCTGCGCGACTTCCTCTACATCCCGCTCGGCGGCAACCGCGGCGGGCGCTGGAAGACGGCCCGCAACCTGATGATCACGATGCTGCTCGGCGGGCTCTGGCACGGGGCGGCGTGGGGCTTCGTGCTGTGGGGCTTCCTGCACGGGCTGTACCTCGGCGCCGAGCGGATCCTGCGCGGCCGCGTCAAGGCGCCGCCGACGTGGGCGAGCTGGCTGATCGTGCTCAATCTCGTCGTGCTCGCGTGGATCCCGTTCCGCGCGCCGGACCTCAGCGTTGCGAGCTCGTTCTTCGAGCGCCTCTTCCACCCGGGCCCGCTGACGCTGCTCACGCCAGGCGTCGCGATCTCGCTCCTGCTCGTCTTCGGCCTGCAGCTGATCCCGGAGCGGCCGGTCGAGCTCCTGCGCGCGCGCTTCGAGAGCCTCAACCCGGCCGTGCTCGGGCTCGGGCTGGCGACGTGCGTCGCGGTCGTCGGCGCGACCGTTCCGGGCCAGGCCGTGCCACCGTTCATCTACTTCCAGTTCTGATGCGCCACCGACCGAGAGACCTCCTGATCTGCTGCGGCATCGCCGTGGTCCTGCTGACGTTCGCCGAGGGGCGGGCGGTCCGCCATGCGGGCCGCGAGATGCCGTCCGGGTGGGAGCGCTCGCTCGTGCTCGCGGTCGGCAACCCCGCCGGCTGGCTCGCGGACCAGGTGCCGCCGCTCGCCAACGCGGCGAACAAGCTCGGCGAGGCCTTCAAGTCCGACCAGAACCTCAGCAGCGGCGGCGCGGGGTCGTTCGCCGACCGCAGCGCCCCGGCCAACGCCGGCGGCGTGCCGCCGGTCACGCGCGACGCATTCGACCCGCGCCAGCTCGGTCAGAAGCCGCCGGCGCCGCGCCCGCTGAAGACCGTGCTGGTCACCGGCGACTCGATGTCGCAGCCGCTCGACGCCGAGATCGCGCGCAGCCTTGCGCCGAAGGGCATCAAGGTCGATCGCGACGCCCACATCGGCACGATGATCTCCGACACCTCGATCGTCGACTGGGGCAAGCTCTCCGTCCTTGAGGTCAAGCAGGACAAGCCCGACGCGGTCGTGATGTTCATGGGCGCCAACGAGGGCTTCCCGATGCAGGTCGGCGGGCGCGAGGTGAAGTGCTGCAGTGCCGACTGGGCGGCCGAGTACGCCTATCGCGCGCGGCGCATGATGGACACCTACCGCCGCGGCGGCGCCGCGCGCGTCTACTGGCTGCTGCTCCCGACCTACCGCTCGGCTGGCCGCAATGCGATCGCGCGCGTCGTCAACGCAGGCATCGTCGCCGATCTTCACGCCGGGCAACAAGTACCGGGACGCGATGCCGGTCGGCGGCCGCGAGCAGATCGTCCGCCAGTCCGACGGAGTGCACCTCAACGGCACGGGCTCCCGCGTCGCGGCAGACGCGGTCATCAACGCGCTGCGCGCGGACTTCACCGGGCCGTAGCGCCGGCGGCGAGCACCACGCGGATCTCGACTCGCGCCGGGCGGGTCGGGGCGGCGAGCGAGAGAAAGTCGCGCAGTGCGCCGGCGCGGCCGCAGTACGGGCAGTTCAGCGCGTCGTGCGGGCGCCGCGTTCCGGCAATCGCGACCGGCGCGTCGCAGTCGGGGCAGGCGAGTGTTCCGGTGCCGAGGGTCCTGACGGCCGCGGCCCGCGGATCGGCATCGACGCGTCCGAGTCGCGTTACCGGCTGTGCGCGGACAGGGTCTGATCCATCGAGGCCGCGGTGGAATCCCACGTCA
>VAYD01000488.1:421-2506 GCA_005883905.1 Actinomycetota bacterium | reverse complement strand
TCGCCGGCATCGTCCTGATCGCCCTCGGCATCAAGAAGACGCTCGCGCACACGGGCCACGAGCTCGACATCGTCCCCGCCTTCGCGCTGCTCGCCGGGACCGCGATCTACCTCCTCGCCCACGTCGCGTTCCGCTGGCGCAACGTGCACCGCTTCAGCTGGCAGCGCCTGGTCGCCGCCGCGGTCTGCCTCGCGCTGCTGCCCGTCGCCGTGAGCGTCGCCGCGCTGGTCGCGCTGAGCCTCCTCGCCGCGGTGCTCAGCGCCGTCGTCGCCTACGAGTACCTCCGCTTCGCGGAGCTGCGCGCCCGGCTGCGCGCGCAGCTTCACTAGCGTGTGCGCGAGATGGAGCTCGGCGTCTACACGTTCGGGGACGTCGGGCCGGGCATCTCCCCGCAGCGGCGCCTGACGCAGCTGATCGAGGAGATCGAGCTCGCCGACCAGGTCGGGCTCGACGTCTTCGGCGTCGGGGAGCACCACCGCGACGACTACGTCGTCTCCGCGCCCGCCGTCGTGCTCGCCGCCGGCGCCGCGCGCACCGAGCGCATCCGCCTGACCAGCGCGGTCACGGTGCTCAGCTCGGACGACCCGATCCGCGTCTTCCAGCAGTTCGCCACGCTGGACCTCCTCTCGGGCGGCCGCGCCGAGATCATGGCCGGCCGCGGCTCGTTCATCGAGTCCTTCCCCCTGTTCGGCTACGACCTCGACGACTACGAGCAGCTGTTCGCCGACAAGCTCGAGCTGCTGCTGACGCTGCGCGCGGAGGGGCAGGTGCGCGGCCGGCCGGTCTTCCCGCGCCCGATCCAGGACCCGCTGCCGATCTGGATCGCGGTCGGCGGCACGCCGCAGTCCGTGGCGCGCGCCGGCTACCTCGGCCTGCCGCTCGCGCTCGCGATCATCGGCGGCGAGCCCGAGCGCTTCGCGCCGATGGTCGAGCTGTACCGCGAGGCCGCGCGCCAGGGCGGCCACGACGCGGACGCGCTGCCAGTGAGCATCAACTCGCACACGTTCGTCGCGGACACGACGCAACAGGCCGCCGACACGTTCTACGGCCCGTACGCGGCGGTCATGACGCGCATCGGCCGCGAGCGCGGCTGGTCGCCGATGACGCGCGGCCAGTTCGACGCGTCGCTGGGCCTGCACGACCACCTCGTCGTCGGCGACGTCGAGGCGGTCGTCGAGAAGATCCTCTTCCAGCACTCGATCTTCGGACACTCGCGCTTCCTGGCCCAGATGAGCATCGGGCAGATGCCGCACGACAAGGTCCTGCGCTCCATCGAGCTGTTCGGGACCGAGGTGGCCCCGCGCGTGCACGCCGCGCTCGGTTAACCCATCATCGTCATGCCGCCAGGCAAGGTGAGCCCGGGCACGCTCTCCGGGAAGGCGAGGACGCCGATCGCCAGGAGCACCAGGAACGCCGCGGTGCCGTAGGTGGCCACCCGCCGGTACGGCAGGATCTTCTCGAGCGCGATCACGCCGGCGACGATCGCCATCCAGGCGAGGCTCATGACGCCCAGGGCGAACAGCGCTGCCATCAGCGCCCAGCAGCAGCCCAGGCACCAGGCGCCGTGCCCCCCGCCCATCCGCAGCGCGCCGACGCGCCCGTCGCGCCACGAGCCCATCAGGTGCCCGAGCGGGCTGCGGCACTTCGACAGGCAGACGTTCTTGAGCGGCGTCAGCTCGTACAGCGCGGCCACGAGCAGGGTGCCGCCGGCGAGCCAGCGCCCGCCCGAGTCCCACATGAGCTCATCGCCGAGCAGCGCGCGCCCGAGCCGGAAGATCCCGTAGGCGGCGACGCCCGCCGCGCCCCAGGCCGCGAGGTAGCCGGTCGTGAACACCAGCGGCGCGAGAGCATCGCGGTCGCGCTTCATCCGCGCGTAGAGCGCCACCGTCGGCGCCACCGACGGGAACATCATCGCGGCCATCATCACGACCCAGATCCCGATGAACCAGCCGAGTGTCCCGAGGTCCGTGCCGGGGCCGCCGTCCATGTTCGCCATGCGGGCGGCCGTCGCCCACCACGCCACGGCCGCGAGCGCGAACAGCAGCACGACGATGCCGAGCCGCGCGCGGACGGCTGTCCACAACC
>VAYD01000488.1:0-398 GCA_005883905.1 Actinomycetota bacterium | reverse complement strand
CGCCGGCGATTGTGCCGCTGTCCTCCGCGTCGGGTCAAGCCTGTCAGTCAGGGAGCCCGATGCGCCGGTCGAAGCCCGCGGGAGCGTGGATGTTGAACATCCGCACCGGCACGTCGCCGTCGTTGCGGAACCCATGCGAGACGCCGGGCGGGGCGAGCACGAACGTGCCCGGCGGAGCGGCGACCTCGCGCTCCCCGAATTCGAAGGTCATCTCGCCCTCGAGGATGTAGAACGCGTCGTCCTCGCCGTCGTGAACGTGCTGCTCGAGCACGCGGCCGGCCGCGATCTCGATGATCTGGAAGTTGAACCGCGGCGTGTCGACGGTCCGCGCGAGGAACTCGACGTTGCCGAGCCGGTGACCTTGGCCGGGCGGGATGACGATCGGCTCCGTCATGCCC
>VAYD01000135.1:6966-13508 GCA_005883905.1 Actinomycetota bacterium | reverse complement strand
CGCCGCACCGCGCGGCTGGAGGACGATCCCCATCGTCGGGTGGTAGCCACGCGGGGGAGAGGCCGCCGGCAGCAGCCCGCCTCCGTAGCTGGGCGACTGCGCACCGGAGGGAGCCGCGCCACCGAGCACCGCCGCGCCCACGACGACCGCCACGACCGACCTGCGCATGCCCCTCCCCTCGTCCGTGAATCCGACACGAGAGGAGTTCCCGATTGTCGGCAAGAACGCACAACGGCCCGGAGTGGCCGGAAACGCGAACCGTCAGGGCGAAAGGGCTCCACGGCGCGAGTGCCTGTGGCAGGAGCTCCACGGCCGCGACCGAGCGCTCCGGCGGCCGGGCACGGACGGCGTGCTGGGCGAGCCCCTACGGCTCGATGACGTTGCGAGGATCCGGACGGCGATCGGCCGGGGCGAAGGCGTAGTCGCCGAACGGCGCGTCGCGGTCCGCGATCGCGGCACGGACGCCCTCGGACTCGGCCTGCGCGATGAACTGCAGAGCATCCGGGGTGTTGCGCATCAGGCCGTCGAGGATCGGGCCGAGCGTCTGCACGGTGCCGAGGCCCATGGCTTCGTATGCCTGGTTGACGACGAGCTTCATCGCGGCCAGCTGGGACGACGGGATCCGCGCCAGGTCGCAAGCGAGGTCGGCGACGACGGACTCCAGATCCGCGAACGGGACGGCCCGGTTGATCAACCCGCAGGCCGCCGCTTCGACCCCCGTCAGCGGCCGCCCCGTCAGCGCGTGCTCCTTGGCCTTCGCCAGGCCGAGCCGATAGATCCACATCCCCGACAGGTACGCGCCCCACATGCGCGAGTACGGCGTCCCGATCACGGCATCCTCGCTGGCCACGACGAGGTCCGCGCACAGCGCGAAGTCGCTCCCGCCGCCGACGCACCATCCGTGCACCTGCGCGATCACGGGCTTGGGGCAGGACCAGATGCTCGCGAGCTTCTTCGTGGGCGAGAGCTGCGGCGCGGTCGCCATCACGAAGTCCTTGCCGGGATCCCAGCGCCCGTCGGTCTCCAGTGCCGACCCCCAGTGCCTGAAGCCGCCGCCGAAGTCATATCCCGCGCAGAACGCGCGCCCCGCGCCCCGCACCACGATCACGCGCACCGCCTCCTCGCGCGTCGCGCGCTCGACCGCCGCCTCCACCTCGTCGGGCATCGGCGGCACGATCGTGTTCAGGTGCTCGGGGCGGTTGAGCGTGATCGTCGCGATCGGGCCGTCGACGGCGTAGAGCAGCGTCTCGTAGTTCATCGGCGCAGTTTGACGTTCCCAATTAGTTGTGGTTTCATAATAGTTATGAGATCAGAAGTAACGACACCGCTGAGCCGCCACCGCAGGATCGGCGTCCTGCTCATCTGCTGCCTGAGCCTGTTCATCGTCGGGCTCGACATCACGATCGTGAACGTCGCCCTCCCCTCGATCGGGCGGGAGCTGCACGCCGGCGTCTCGGGGCTGCAGTGGACGGTCGACGCCTACACCGTCGTGATGGCGAGCCTGCTCATGTTCTCGGGGTCGATCGCGGACCGGTTCGGCCGCAGGCGGGTCTTCGTCACCGGACTCGCGGTCTTCTCGATCGCATCGTTGCTGTGCAGCCTGGCGCCGAGCGTCGAGTTGCTCGTGGCGTTCCGCGTGCTGCAGGCGGTCGGCGGCTCGATGCTCAACCCAGTCGCGATGTCGATCATCACCAACACGTTCACGGACCCGCGCGAGCGCGCGCAGGCGGTCGGCGTCTGGGGCGCGGTGTTCGGCATCTCGATGGCGCTCGGGCCGATCGTCGGCGGCGCTGCGGTCTCGTCGGCCGACTGGCGGTCGATCTTCTGGGTGAACCTCCCGGTCGGGCTCGCGGCGATCCTCCTGACGCTGCGCTTCGTGCCCGAGTCGAGGGCGCCGCAGCCGCGGCGGTTCGATCCGGTCGGCCAGACGCTCGTGATCGTCCTGCTTGCAGCGGCGACCTTCGCGATCATCGAGCCGGCGGGCCGCGTCGCCGGGTTCGCAGCAGCAGCCGCGGCGCTGATCGCGCTGCTGCGCTACGAGCCGCGCCGCCCGGAGCCGCTGGTCGACGTGCGGTTCTTCCGGTCGATCCCGTTCGCGTCGGCGATCCTCATCTCCGTCTCCGCGTTCGCCGCCTTCGGCGGGTTCCTCTTCCTGAACACGCTCTACCTGCAGGACGAGCGCGGTTTGTCGCCGTTGCAGGCGGGGCTCGTCACCGTGCCGATGGCGCTGATGACCGTGATCGCGTCCCCGCTGTCCGGGCGCATCGTCGGCCGCCGCGGCCCGCGCATCCCGCTGCTCATCGCGGGCGTCTGCCTCACGACCGCCTGCGCGATGCTGACCGCCCTGGACGCCGCGACCCCCATCGGCTGGCTGCTCGCCGCCTACGTCATCTTCGGGCTCGGCTTCGGGTTCGTGAACGCGCCGATCACGAACGCGGCGGTGTCCGGGATGCCGCGGGCTCAGGCGGGCGTCGCCGCGGCGATCGCGACGACGTCGCGCCAGGTCGGCCAGACGCTCGGCGTGGCAGTGGTCGGGGCGCTCGTCGCCTCGGGCGCGGAGTGGTGGACGCTCACGGCGTGCGGCGGCGCCGTGCTGGTGCTCGGCATCATGGCGACGACGAGCCGGGCGACCGCGTCGGCGCGGCGCACGGCAGCCACGCTCAATCCCGAGGCGCTCGTTGCGTAGGCTGGCGCGCGATGAGCAGCGACGCCGCACACGAGGTCTGGCTGCTCATGTCCGACCTCGTGCTCGACAACCAGCGACGGCGCGAGGTCTCCGACGCGACGGGCATGACCTTCGGCCGCACGCGCGCCATCCGACGGGTGGCGCGCCGGCCGATGTCGATGGGCGAGCTCGCAGCGGTGCTCGGCATCGACCCGCCCAACGCGACCACGCTCGTCGCCGAGCTCGAGGACCAGGGCTTCGTGCGCCGGCGGCCGCACCCCACCGACGGCCGCGCCAAGGTGGTGGAGGCAACGCGCAAGGGCAAGGAGCTCGCGCGGCGCGCCGAAGCGATCCTGGCGACGCCGCCGGCACGGCTCAGCGAGCTGCCTGACGAACACCTCGCGACGCTGCTTCGGATTCTTGAGATGGTGCGCTGAACAGCACACCCCCGCCGGTTCAGCGCAGGAGGTCGCCGTGAAGAAGCAGCTGCTGCACCCCGCCACGCTGATCGCGGCGAGCGCCTCTGTGAAGTACCCCTACCGCTGCGTGGCGCCGGCTACGGTCGCGGCGCAATGAGATCCGCCACGTCTCCCAGCCCGAACCTGCGCAGCGCAGCGATGTGATCCGGGTCGACCGGCGGACGAGGTGCGGCGGCGAGCAGCTGTGAAAACAGCTCGGGCGCGTCCGCCTGAGCGCCCGGGCCGTCGAAGCGGTAGCGCGGCGGCAGCATCGGGCCGAACATCAGCGGCTCGGCGAGCTCGGGCCGCGCCAACAGGTCCGGCGCGACGCCGAGCTCATCCGCCAGCACGGTGGCGAGCGCGTTGTGCGGGTCGATCGGGGGCGCCGGCATCAGCGCCGCGCGCATCGCCTCGCGGTCGGGGGCGGCCACCTCGCCCGCCCAGATCGCGACGATCCAGCGCGCCTGCAGCTCGAGCAGCGGGAAGTACGGGCCCTGCGCGAAGAACTGCCCCACGGCGCCGAAGCCGGGGAGGTCCGGGTGCAGCGTGCGCTCGTAGAGCGCGAACTCCGCGCCGACGACGTCCCAGACGCGGGCGTCGAGGTACGGGATGTCGAGGTCGTAGCCGGTCGCGCAGATGATCGCGTCGATCTCCTCGCGCGAGCCGTCCGTGAACGTGACCGCGCGGTCGTCGACGCCGGCGATGGCAGGCCGGCACGTGACGCGGCCGTCCCGGACCTCCGCGAGCCAACCCTGGCACAGCGCGAGGCCGGCGACCAGGATGTCCGGGTCCGGCTCGGGCGCGCCGAACGACGCGGGGTTGCCGGCGACGGCAAGCACGCGCTCGCGCAGCATGCCGCTCAGCTCGCCGGGGCTGAGGTTGCGCCGCTCGAGCGCGCCGAACGCCGTGAACCACTGCCAGTCCGACGACACGCCGTCGACGTTCTTCTGGATCACGTAGCGCGGCTTGCGAAACGCCGACACGACCTTGGTCACCGGCGCCAGGTCCGACGCGACCTCCAGCCCACTGATGCCGTTGCCGTACACCAGCGTCGTACGGCCGCGGAAGTGCTCGGCGCCCGGGTAGTCGAACGAGTGCAGGAGCTCGCCGCCGAAGGCCTCCAAGCCGGGCGGCATCTGTGGCTTGCGAAAGCGCCCGGACGCGACGACGACACCGTCGAAGCGCTCGCCGTCCACGTCCCAGCCGGGGGCCAGCCGCGCCACCGGGGACCGCAGCCGGATCCGCTCGGTCACGCCGAAGCGATCCGCGTACGCGCGCAGATAGGCGTGAACCTGCTCGGCCGAGGGATGCAGCGGATGGTCCGCGGGCGGGGGGGCGTCCGAGAACGCCGTCATGGCGCGACTCGTGTTCGCCTGCATGCCCGGCCAGATGCCGCTGTGGCTCGCGCTCGAATGCCATTGGCCGCCGCGGTCGTCGCTCGCCTCGAAGACGGTGGTGTCGAAGCCGGCCTCGAGCGCGTGCTTCGCGGCGACGAGCCCGCCGGGCCCGGCCCCGATGATCGCCACCCGTGCGTCGCGCCGCAGGTTCACCACCCGACACTACCGCCGGGCGTATCGTGGATTCCATGCGGCGCACGCTCGGGCTGGTCGCGGCAGCAACGGTGGTCGCGGGCTGCGGCGGCGGCAACGGCAAAGAGCTGACGACCACCCTGCCGCAGTCGACCGCGCACCTGCGCGTGTCGAGCCCGGCGTTCATCAACGGCGCGCGGCTGCGCAAGAAGTACACCTGCGACGGCGCGGGCGACGAGCCGGTGGTGCGCGCCGGCACGGTGCCGCCGAGCACGCGCGAGCTCGTGCTCGTCGTCTCGGACCCCGACGCGCCCAAGGGCACCTTCGTCCATGTCACGCGCTATGGCCTGAGCCCGCGCGACGGGGCCGTCAACAGCGGCGGCGTCGAGGGCGACAACAGCGCCGGCAAGGCCGGGTGGACGCCGCCCTGTCCGCCGAAGGGCGACGCGCCGCACCACTATGTGTGGACCGTCTTCGCGCTGCGCAGCCCGACGGACCTGAAGTCCGGCGCCGATCCCGAGCAGGTCGTCAACGCTCTCAGCGACGGCGCGCTGGCGAGCGGCGCGATCACCGCCACGTACTCCCGGCCGGGTTAGGATCGGCGCATGCCACTGCTCAGCGGGATGTTCCGGTCGGCAGCGATCTACGGCAGCACCGACACCATCGGGGGCCGCGTCGTCGGCCGCCAGAGCGATGCATGGGCGCGGCGAACCGTCGACGCGGCGATGCCACACCGCCAGCAAGCGCGACCGCCCGCATGGATCGAGGCCCGGCTCCAGGCGCTGGACGACCTGCACCGCAAGGGCGTCGTCAACGACGCCGAGTACGGGGCGCTGCGCGCTCGGCTGGGCGCCTGAGCGACATCGGCGTCAGACGCTTTTGTCGGTGCGCGCGATAGCTATGCGACTTCTCGCGCCTCGGCGGCGCGCAGCCGGCCGACCATGAACTGCAGGAGCTTCCAGCAGATCGCGGCGTTCTCCTGGACGAGCGGCCGGAAGTCCCAGTACGTCAGGCCGTAGCAGCGGAGGTCGTCGTCGGCCGTGATCGTCGCCGAGCGCGCGCCCTCGTCGATCAGCGCGATCTCGCCGAAGTAGTCGCCGGGGCCGAGGCCCGCGCGTTGCTGGCCGGCGACGCTGACCGACGCCTTGCCCGACTCGATGAGGTAGAACGCCGCGCCGCCCGACCCCTCCCTGGCGACGGTCTCCCCCGCCGTGAAGGTGCGCTGCTTGAACAGGCGCGCGACCTGCTCGAGCTCCCCCTCGCTCAGCTCGGCGAACAGGGGGACGCGACGCATCGCGTCCGGCGGCGCACCCGCCATCAGGCGCCCGCCACCGTGACCGCGCGGCACTGCAGGAGATACAGCGAGCCGCCGGCGAAGGCGAACTCGACGTCGCGCGCACGGCCGTAGACCTGCTCGCAGCGATCGGCGAGGGCGCCCAGCTCGCCGAGCTGTGCATCGTCGAGGCAGAGCTGCTCGGCGAGCTCGGCCGGGACCTCTTCCTCGCACGTTCCGCCGCCGCCGAGCGCGCGGATCCGGATGCGCTTGAGGCCCGCGGTGCGCTCGAGCACCTCGCCCGACCGCGCGACGCGGAAGTGGTCCGGGATGACGACGCCGGACACGACGGCCTCCCCCAGGCCCCAGCTGGCCTCGATCATCAGCTCGTCGTCGCCGGTGATCGGGTTCTGCGTGAACATCACACCGGCGCTGTCGGGATCGAGCAGCGACTGGACGACGACGCCGACGCTCGGCCGCCGGAACAGCCCGACGCGCTGGCGATAGGTGATCGCCGAGTCGGAGTTCGCCGACCACCAGATCTCGCGCACCGCGTCGTTGATCGCATCTGTCGTCGGCACGTTGAGGAGCGTCATGTGCTGGCCGGCGAAGCTCGC
>VAYD01000135.1:0-6956 GCA_005883905.1 Actinomycetota bacterium | reverse complement strand
CCGCCAGCGGCACAGGGAGGTCGCGCGCGGCCCGCACGACCTCCTCGATCGCGCCGTCCGCGCCCGATGCGACGGCCTCGACGAGGTCGCCCGACAGCGCGACGCCGGGCGGCAGCGGCAGCCCTTCTCTCGCCGCCGCGCCGAGCCCGACCGCCTTCGACCCGTAGATCGAGTCGTCGTGGGCTTCCGCGAGCGGGACGACCCCTGTCACGCGAGCACCGTCACCGTCCCCGCGTCGCCGTCGACCCGCACGCGCGCGCCGTCGGCGATCCTGTCGGTCGCCTCGCGCGTGCCGACCACGCCGGGGATCCCGTACTCGCGCGCGACGATCGCCGCGTGCGAGAGCAGCCCGCCGCTGTCGGTCACGAGGCCGCCGAGCAGCGGCAGCAGGATGTTGAACGCCTCGGTCGTGGCCTCGGTGATCAGGACGTCGCCCTGGACGATCCGGTCGAAGTCCTGCGCACCGGCGACGCGCCGGGCGGGGCCCTCGTAGATGCCCTTGCTCGCCGCCAGGCCGCGCAGCATGTCCTCCTCGTGCGCCTCCTGCGACGGGGCGAACATGCCCTCGATGATGATCCCCATCGCGCGCATCAGCCGAGCCTCGGCGGGCGGCAGGCCCGAAGGGTCGGGCGGCTGCGGCGGGGGCGGCCCGAGCAGCCGCGGCGCGGACTTCGCATCGCGCGACGTGCGGTCGGCGTGGCGGGCCGCCAGCTCGTCGGCTGTGGGCTCATCCGAGCCTGCGAGCAGCGCCTGCATCTCGCCGAAGCCGGCGTCGACGATGTGCTCGGGGTCGTGGAGGCGCCCGGCGGCAGCGAGCCGCTTCCCCGCCCCGAGCGCGGCGCGGCGCATCAGGCCCGACGCCCAGATGTCGCTGAACACGCCGCGCTCGTCGCGCAGGCGGTACATCCGCCGCGCCTCGGCGAGCAGCTGATCGAACTCCTCGCGGTGCTCCTCCGGGAGCCGCTCGCGGATCGCCGCGGCCTGCGCGCCGGTGTCCGCCTGGGCGGGCCCGCGCGTCTCCACGGCCACGCGCATCGCACGCAGCAGCGCGTCGGGCGCCTCGAGCGCGTAGCGGTTGGAGATGTCGAAGCCGTCGAGCAGGCGATAGCCGACGAGGTCGAGGTAGGCGGCGGCCGCCCGCCCGGCCTCGTCGTCGCGCGCGCGCAGCGCGGCGAGGATCTCGCCAGAATCGCCGTCCGACATCAGGAGCGCACGCGCGTCGTCGTCGCGCTCGATGGCATCGATCAGGTCCTGGAGCTCCCCGGACGCGCCCGCCGACACCGGCGCGGCGCCGCGCATCAGGTCGAGGACCTCCGCGGGCGGGATGTCCGCCCAGTCGCTCACGTGAGCGAGCAGATCGCCGGTCGGCAGCATCGATGCCGCCGTGAAGCGCATGTGCTGGTAGACCATCTCGGAGTGGTGGTCGCGGCAGCGCTCCAGGTGCGTGCTGAGCACCTCGTCGGAGAGCTGATCGGGATCGACGGCCTGCAGCTCGCGGTGGAACTTGATCGACGCGGGCTTGAACGTCTCGTCCCAGTCACGCAGCTGCTCGCGCCAGAGCTTCTTCTCGTACGTCTCCTCGGCGCGCGCCAGGCGCTCGGGGATCTCGGCCTCGTCGACCGGTAGGACGGTGCCGTACATGAACCCGTTGACGTAACGGGCCTCCCTGCCGCCGAACAGCATCCCGTAGAAGCGGGGGAACTCCGTGAAGCCGCGCTTGAACGGCGCGGGGTGCATCTCGGTCCAGTAGCGCGTCGCGGGCCGAGGGAAGTGGACGGCGTCGATCTCCCAGGAGCCGGGTCCCGGGGGCTCATAGGTCAGCGTGGGTGCTGCGTCTGCCGAGGTCACGGCGACTCCTTTCGCGGGGGCGTCGGCGAGAGTATCTGCGCCTCGCGCGAGAAAAGAAAGCCGTGCGTCACCGAGGCGCGATGAGCAGCGCCCGGGCGGTCGCGAGCAGCGTGCCGTCCGCCGCGAAGATGGCGCCGCCGGCGTGGTACTTGCGCCCGTCGACGTCGAGCGGCCAGCCGATCACGACGTGCTCGTCGCCGGCTGGCACGGGTGCATGGGCGCGAACGGTGAACCGGGCGAGGAACGCCAGCGGGGCGTCGTCGTGCAGCGTCAGCGAGAACGTGGCAGGACAATCGAGCGCCGCCCAGACGAACTCCGGCCGGACGTTGCCGCGCTCGTCTGCCGTCCAGTCGAACGGTGTCCACGGAGACGCCATGACGCGGCGTCCTGGCACCTCCCCGGCGAACACGTGGAAGCCGTCGTCGCGCGCGCGGCCACACACGAAGCAGCGGCTGAACAGGCCGTCGGCGTCGCCGGGGTAGCGCGTCGTCGCCTCGCGGGCCGCCTCGGGGGTGACCGAATCTGGCACGTCGATCTCGAGCGCCGGGACGCGGCAGCCGTCGGCCACGAGCGCCTCGCCGTCGAGCATCCGCACCGAGCCGTCGCCGTCGCGGGTGACCTCGAGCTCGCGCTCGAGTGGCACCGGGCGGCGCAGGCTGACCTCCGCGGGGCCGTCCACGAAGCCGGCCACGACGCCGGCGCTGTAGCCGCCCTGACCGCTGTCGAGCGGGCCGTTGAAGCGATGTGGGATCGACACCACGGCGGACACGCGGGGATTATCGCCGGCCCCGCCGAGGCGGGACCGGCGATCGCTTGGTTCGCGAGCGTTCAGCGCGCGAAGTGCAGGCGCCCTTGGACCACGCCGAAGCCGCCGATCGAGACGAGCATCAGACCGCCGACGACGCCCGCGCCGATGGCGGCGTCGCCCCAGTCGAAGCCGTTGTCGTCGGCTGACTGCGCCTTGGGCGCGACGTGGGTGACCGGCCCGCGAACGGGGTCCGGCGCGCCCTGCCCGTGGGAAGCGAGAACCTGCTGCTCCTGGGGCGTCAACGGGGTCGTGATCGGGTCCAGCGGCGGGCCGGCGACGGCCGAGGATGCCGCGATGGCGGCCCCGACGAGCCCCGTGGTGAGGGTCCTGGTGATGAAGCGGTGTGACGTCATGGGTTTGACCTCCGTGGTTTCGACTGGAGGCCACTTTTGCTGCGGGCGGTTGGAGCGCAGGGAACAGCCCGGTAAACATGCGCATATGGCACAAGCCGCAGACGAGCGGTTCTGGCGCGCGATCGAGTCCCACCGCGGTCGCATGTTCATCCGCACGATGCGCCGCCTGCCGCACGGGCCGCGTTGCGCGGTGTGCGGCGCCCCGTACGCCGGGATCGGCGGGCGGATCTTCAAGCCGTTCGGCTTCGCGCCCTCCCGCAAGAACCCGCGGCTGTGCATCCGCTGCTTCGACCAGGTTCCCGCCGGCGGCCAGGAGATGGACGTCGGTGTCCTGTTCGCCGACGTGCGTGGCTTCACCGCGTTGTCGGAGCACCGAGCGCCGAACGAGGTCGCCGCGATGCTCAACGGCTTCTACGAAGCCGCGGTCGACGTGCTGTGCCGCCACGCGATCGTCGACAAGCTGGTCGGCGACGAGGTGATGGCGCTGTACCTGCCGACGCTGTTCGGCGACGAGGTCGGCGCGGACATGGTCGAGGACGCACGCGACCTGCTCGCGGCGGCGGGCCCGCTGCTCGAGATCGGGATCGGGCTCGACTACGGGCGCGCGTTCGTGGGCAACGTCGGCGCCGGCGAAGTCAAGGACTTCACGGCGATCGGCGACGTGGTCAACACCGCGGCACGGCTGCAGGGCGTCGCAGGCGCGGGTGAGGCGGTCGTCTCGAAGCGGGTCTGCGCGGCGGCGGGCGGCACCCCGTCCGGAGCTGTCGAGCGCACGTTCGAGCTGAAGGGCAAGGCGGAGCCAGAACGCGCCTACGTGCTCGGTTGACAGACTTGCGCGCGTGTCCGAGCGCGACGACCTCGCCGAGCTGCAGCGCCGCCGCGCGCTGACCGAGGACGCGGCCCGCGCCGAGGCCGTGGCGAAACGGCGCGCCGGCGGCGGGCGGACGGCGCGCGAGAACCTCGCCGACCTGGTCGACCCGGGCTCGTTCGTCGAGTACGGGCGCCTCGCGATCGCAGCGCAGCGCCAGCGGCGCGACCTGCAGGAACTGATCGAGCGCACGCCCGCCGACGGGCTCATCGCCGGCACTGCGACGGTCAACGGCCGGCCGTGCGCGGTGCTCTCGTACGACTACACAGTGCTCGCCGGCACGCAGGGCGCGCTCGGCCATCGCAAGAAGGACCGCCTCTTCGAGCTGATCGAGCGCATGCGGCTGCCGACGATCTTCTTCGCCGAGGGCGGCGGCGGTCGGCCGGGCGACACCGACTACCCGGTCGTCTCGGCGCTCGACACGCGCGCGTTCGCCCTGTGGGCCGGACTGTCGGGGGTCGTGCCGCGAATTGCGGTGGTCAAGGGCCGCTGCTTCGCCGGCAACGCCGTGATCGCCGGCTGCTCGGACCTGATCGTCGCGACCGAGGACGCGTCGATCGGGATCGGCGGGCCGGCGATGATCGCCGGCGGCGGTCTGGGCGACGTCGACCCCGACGACGTCGGGCCGATCGAGATGCAGGCGCCCAACGGCGTCGTCGACGTCGTGGTCGCCGACGAGGAGCAGGGCGTCGCGGCCGCCAGGCGGTTGCTCGGCTACTTCCAGGGCGCGACCGAGGAGTGGAGCGCGCCCGACCAGACGCGCCTGCGCGATCTCGTCCCGGAGCGCGAGCGCCGCGCGTACAAGGTCGCGCCGATCATCGAGACGCTGGCCGACGAGGGCTCGGTGACGTTCCTGCGGGAGCGCTTCGCGCCCGAGATGGTGACGGCGTTCGCGCGGATCGAGGGCCGGCCGATCGGCGTGATCGCCAACAACACGATGGCGATGGCCGGGGCGGTCACCGCCGGCGCGTCCGACAAGGCCGCGCGCTTCCTGCAGCTCTGCGACGCGTTCGGCCTGCCGGTCGTCTCGCTCGTCGACACGCCCGGTTACATGGTCGGGCCGAAGGCCGAGGCCGAGGCACTCGTGCGCCGCGCCTCCCGCCTGCTGGTCGCCGGCGCCGCGATCCGCGTGCCGCTCGCCGCCGTGATCCTGCGCCGCGGCTACGGCCTCGGCGCGCAGGCGATGGTCGCCGGCAGCCTGCACGAGCCGCTGCTCACCGTCGCGTGGCCGAGCGCGCACCTGGGACCGATGGGGCTCGAGGGCGCGGTGCGGCTGTCATTGCGCCGCGAGCTCGAGGCGATCGAGGACGAAGCCGAGCGCGAGCAGCGCGTGCGCGACGTCACCGCCGCCGCGCAGGAGAACGCGAAGGCGATCAACGCGGCGCAGCTGTTCGAGATCGACGACGTGATCGACCCGGCCGAGACGCGGCAGCTCATCGCCGCGACGTTCGCGGCCGCGACCGCTTCCGGACAGCCCTCGCGCGGGCACCGTTTCGTCGACACCTGGTAGCGGTTAGCCCGACTGCATGAAGGCAGTCGCTTGGCATGGCACGCACGACGTCCGGGTCGACACCGTCCCGGACCCAGGCATCGAGCAGCCCACCGACGCGATCATCCGCGTCACCTCGAGCGGGATCTGCGGCTCGGACCTGCACCTCTACGAGGTGCTCGGGCCATACCTCGACGAGGGCGACATCCTCGGTCACGAGCCGATGGGCGTGGTCGAGGAGGTCGGCGCCGAGGTGACGCACATCAAGCCGGGGGATCGCGTCGTCATCCCGTTCAACATCTCCTGCGGGCATTGCTACATGTGCTCGAAGGGGCTGCAGTCGCAGTGCGAGACCACGCAGGTCCACGACCACGGGACCGGCGCCTCGCTGCTGGGCTACACGAAGCTCTACGGCCAGGTGCCCGGCGGTCAGGCCGAGTTCCTGCGCGTGCCGCAGGCCCACTACGGCCCGATCAAGGTGCCCGAAGGGCCGCCGGACGACCGCTTCGTCTACCTGTCCGACGTCCTGCCGACCGCCTGGCAGGCGGTGGAGTACGCGGACGTCCCGGAGGGCGAGACCGTGCTGGTGCTCGGGCTCGGCCCGATCGGCGAGATGGCCACGCGCATCGCGCAGCAGCGCGGCGCCGGGCGCGTGATCGGCGTCGACCTCGTCCCGGAGCGCCTGCAGCGCGCGTCGTCGCACGGCGTCGAGACGCTCGACATCACCGCGTACGACGGCGAGCTGCCGGCGGCGGTCCGCGACATGACCGACGGCCGCGGCCCGATCGCCGTCATCGACGCCGTCGGCATGGAGGCGCACGGCGCTCCGATCGGCAAGCTGGCGCAGCGGCTCGCAGGCATGCTGCCCGACGCGATCGCCCGCCAGATGGTCGAGAAGGCGGGCATCGACCGGCTGAGCGCGCTGCACGCGGCGCTCGAGCTCGTCCAGCGCGGCGGAACCGTCTCCCTGTCGGGCGTCTACGGCGGCGCGATCGACCCGATGCCGATGATGCACATGTTCGACAAGCAGATCACCCTGCGCATGGGCCAGGCGAACGTCAAGCGCTGGATCGACGACCTGCTGCCGCTGGTGACCGACGACTCAGATCCGCTCCGCGTCGAGGGCTTCGCGACCCATCACCTGCCGATCGAGGACGCGCCGCACGCCTACGAGATCTTCCAGAAGAAGGACGACGGCGCCTTCAAGGTCCTACTACGGCCGTAGCCGTAGGGTTGACTCGAGTGGGCGACCCGCGCAAGGTCGCCAGTATGACCGCCCCCAGCCGACCTGTCCCCGTGGCCGTCGCCGTGCTGTTCGCGCTCGCGTTCGCCGGCGCCGCGCAGGCGAAGGTCCCGAAGTTCAAAACGAAGACGATCGTCACCGGCCAGGCCATCGGAGGCCTGAAGATCGGCTTCACGAAGGCGCAGGCGACCAAGACGTGGGGCAAGCCCGAGCACTGTCAGGACTCACCACTGTGGTGTCAGTTCCGGGCCGACAGCCACATCAACGGGTTCACGACAAACAACCCGTTCGCCGGCTGGTACTTGAAGGGCGGCAAGATCGTGGCGGTCGAGCTCGAGTTCGCAGAG
>VAYD01000506.1 GCA_005883905.1 Actinomycetota bacterium | reverse complement strand
CGCCTCCGGGCTACGTGAGGATCACGAGCGGCCTGGGGGAGGCCGAGCCGGTCAACCTGATGGTGCTGCCGATCCTCTTCGAGGGCCAGGTGCTTGCGGTGATCGAGCTGGCGTCGCTGCAGCCGTTCACCGACATCAACATGACGTTCCTGGACCAGCTCGCCGAGACGATCGGCGTCGTGCTGTCGACGATCATCGCCAACGGCCGCACCGAGGAGCTGCTCGCGGACCAGCGGCGCCTGACGCAGGAGCTGCAGTCGCGCTCGCACGAGCTGCAGGCGCAGCAAGAGGAGCTGCGCAAGACCAACGAGGAGCTCGAGGAGAAGGCGACGCTGCTCTCGGCGCAGAACCGCGACATCGAGATCAAGAACGCCGAGATCGAGCGCGGCCGCGAGGCGCTCGAGGAGCGCGCGCGACAGCTCGCGCTGAGCTCGCGCTACAAGTCGGAGTTCCTGGCCAACATGAGCCACGAGCTGCGCACGCCGCTCAACTCGCTGCTGATCCTCAGCAAGCTGCTGACCGAGAACCCGCACGGCAACCTCAACGACGAGCAGGTCGAGTTCGCGCGCACGATCAACAGCGCCGGCAGCGACCTGCTGCACCTGATCTCCGACATCCTGGACCTGTCGAAGGTCGAGGCCGGCAAGATGGACCTCGACCCCGCGACGGTGGAGGTCGGGGCGGTGCTCGACGCCGTCGAGCGCTCGTTCCGCCCCGTGGCCGAGGAGCGCGGGCTCGCGCTGCAGCTCGAGCTGGCGCAGGGCGCGCCCGTCGAGCTCTTCACCGACGAGCAGCGGCTGCTGCAGGTGCTGCGCAACCTGCTGTCCAACGCGATGAAGTTCACCGACCAGGGCTTCGTCCGGCTCGCCGTCGAGCCGACGGCGGAGACCGGCGCCGACGGGCGCCCGTTCACGGTGGCGTTCCGGATCAGCGACTCGGGCATCGGGATCGCCGAGGACAAGCTGCGGCTGATCTTCGAGGCCTTCCAGCAGGCCGACGGCACGACGAGCCGCCGCTACGGCGGGACCGGGCTCGGGCTGTCGATCTCGCGCGAGATCGCGCATCTGCTCGGCGGCGAGATCCGCGTCGAGTCGCGCGCGGGGGAGGGGTCGACGTTCGCCCTGCTGCTGCCGGCCGCCTACTCGGCGCCGGTGCCGGCGGTCAAGGAGCCGGCCCCCGAGGGCGCGACGCTGCCGGAGCCCGCGATCGTGGGCGGCAACGGGGCGGCGCCGCAGCCGGTCGACGACCGCGCGGCGATCAAGCACGACGACGAGGTGCTGCTCGTGGCGGCGCCGGACCCGGACGCGGCCGTGGTTGCACTCGACCAGGTGCGCGCGCTCGGCTGCAAGGGGATCGTCGCGGTCGGCGCCGCGACGGCGCAGTCGCTCGCGGCCGAGCACGTGCCCGCGGGCATCGTGGCCTACGGCCCGGAGCTGCTCGGGCGCTTCAAGTGCTCGCCGTCGGGGAGGAGGCCGAGCGCCATGGCGCGCTGCTGGCCGGCGCGGCCGCTTTCGCCGCGCCCGACGCGCTCGAGGAGGGCCTCGCGGAGCTGCGCGAGCAGCTCGACCGCGCGACCAAGCGCGTGCTCGTCGTCGAGGACGACGATCGTCAGCGCGATGCCGTCGCGCGGCTGATCCGCGGCGAGGACGTCGAGGTGACGGCGGTCGCGACCAGCGAGGAGGCCGTGGCGGCGCTGAATACCGACCCACCCACCGCGTTTAACTGCATCGTGCTCGACCTCAAGCTCCCGCGCGCGACGGGCTTTCAGCTGCTGGAGCACATCCGCGCGAGCGAGGAGCTCCACGACGTGCCGGTGATCATCCACACCGGCAAGGCGCTGACGCAGCGCGATGAGGCGCGCCTGCGGCGCTTCGCGCAGACGATCGTCGTCAAGAACGCGCGCTCGTCGGAGCGGCTGCTCGCCGAGACGTCGCTGCACCTTCACCGGCGCCCGGCCGCGCTCGCGCCGGAGGGCCGGCGGATGCTCGCCGACCTGGAGCACGCCGAGTCGGCGCTCGCGGGCAAGCGCGTGCTGATCGTCGACGACGACGTGCGCAACGTGTTCGCGCTGGCGAGCGCGCTGGAGGCGCACGGCATGGAGGTGCGCTTCGCGGAGAACGGGCGCGAGGGCCTGCAGTCGCTGCAGGCGGACCCCGTCGTGGACCTCGTCCTGATGGACATCATGATGCCCGAGATGGACGGCTACGAGACCATGCGGGCGATCCGCGAGGTCCCGGAAGTGGCGGGCCTGCCCGTCATCGCGCTCACGGCCAAGGCGATGCAGGGCGACCGTGACAAGGCCATCGCCGCAGGCGCATCGGACTACATCACCAAGCCGGTCGACATCGACCAGCTGACGGCGCTGATCCGCGTATGGGTGAACCGCGGGTGAAGCCCAAGGTCCTGCTCGTCGACGATCGCAACGACAACCTCGTTGCGATGCAGGCGGTGCTCTCGCCGCTGGACTGCAGCGTGGCGACGGCGTCGTCGGGCGAGCAGGCGCTCAAGGCGCTGCTGCAGGACGACTACGCGGTGATCCTGCTCGACGTGCAGATGCCGGGGCTCGACGGGTTCGAGACCGCGCGGCTGATCAAGGCGCGCGACCGCACGCGGGAGATCCCGATCATCTTCGTGACGGCGATCTCGACCGAGCCGCCGCACATCCACAAGGGCTACGCCGCCGGCGCGGTGGACTACCTGTTCAAGCCCTACGACCCCGAGGTGCTGCGGGCCAAGGTCGGCGTCTTCCTGGCGCTGCACGAGGCGACGCGCGCGCTGACCGAGAGCGAGGCGTTGTGGCGCTCGATCTTCGAGAACGCGCCGATCGGCATGGCGCGGCTCGACCGGCGGGGCGCGATCCTGCACGCGAACCGGGCGCTTGGCGCGATCCTGGGCCGCGCCGCCGCGGACCTCAAGGCGCGCTCGCTCGACGGGTTCGTCGCGGACGAGATGCGCGGCGAGGACTCCGAACGGCGCGAGGCCCTGTTGGCCGGCACGCTCAGCGGCTATTCGACGGAGCTCGTGCTGCTCGACGTGACCGACGAGCGGATTCCGTGCGTGTGCAGCTTCTCGGCGGTCCCGAACGGTGGCGCCGGCCACCAGGGGCTGATCGTGCAGGTCTACGACCTGCGCGACCGCGAGCGCGCCGAGGCCGAGCGCGTCGCGCTCGTGCGCGCGAAGGCCAAGCGCGCCCAGGCCGAGCAGCTCACGCAGCGGCTCGCGGCCGTGCAGCGGATCACGGATGCGGCACTCGGATCGCTGGCGTTCGACGAGCTGATCAGCGAGTTGCTCGTGCGCATGTCCGACGTGCTCGGCGTCGACCGCGCCGCGATCCTGCTGCACGAGGACGACGGGACCGCGGCGGTGCACCAGATGGCCGAGGGCGTGCCCGGGGCGATGCCGGCGCGCACCTGGCGGCTGCCGGCGACGTCGACCACGCCGACATCCTCAACCCGATCCTGCGCGAGAAGGGCATCCGCTCGCTGCTCGGCGTCCCGCTGCTGGTCGACGGCCGCGCGATCGGCGCGCTGCACGTCGGCTCGCTGTTCCCGCGGCGCTTCAGCCTCGACGACGCGACGATCCTCTCGCTGGCCGCCGAGCGCGCGGCGCTCGCCATCCAGCGCATGCGCCTGTTCGAGCGCGAGCACCTCATCGCACGCGACCTGCAGCGCTCGCTGCTGCCGGAGGCCCTGCCGGTGCTGCCCGGCCTGCAGACCTCGGCGCGCTACCTCCCGGGCGGCGCGGGCACCGAGGTCGGCGGCGACTGGTACGACGCGGTCGCGCTGCCGAGCGGCAAGCTCCTGCTCGTGGTCGGGGACGTCGCCGGGCGCGGGATCGCCGCCGCGTCGACGATGGGTCAGTTGCGCAGCGCGGTGCGTTCCTACGCGCTGCTCGAAAGCGATCCGGCGCGGCTGCTGGAGCGCCTGAACCACTTCCACTTCTCGATGACGTGGGACGACATGGCGACCATGCTGCTCGCGGTGATCGATCCCTCGGCGGCGACGCTCGACTACGCGTCGGCCGGCCATCCGCCGCTGCTCGTCGTCGCCCCGACCGGGGAGGGCGCCTACCTGGTCGGCGGGCGCGGCGCCCCGCTCGGCGCGCTCGAGCGCGCGCCGTACACGACAGCAAGCACCGACCTCGAGCCGGGCTCGACGCTGCTCGCCTACACCGACGGGCTCATCGAGCAGCGCGGGGAGCACCCGGACGAGGGCCTCGCGCGGCTGCGCGGCGCGGCGCTCGAGGGCCCGGAGGATCTCGGGGCGCTGTGCGACCACGTGATCGACACGGTGCTGCCGTCCTACGACACCGACGACGACGTCACCCTCCTGATCCTGCGGACGCTGCCCGACACGGCGATGCGGATGGAGTTCGAGGTGCTCGGCGACGAGCCTTCGCTGCGCGCCTTCCGCGGCACGCTGCGGCGCTGGCTGGCCGCGGCCGGCAGCGAGCCGGAGGAGATGCAGGACGTCACGATGGCCGCCAACGAGGCGATCCAGAACGCGATCGAGCACGGGCACGGGCTGACGCGGCGCGCCGTCGAGGTGGTGCTCGATCGCAGCAGCGGGGCGATCGAGGTGACGGTCCACGATCACGGCACGTGGCGGGCGCCACGCGAGTCCGCCCGCGGGCGCGGGCTGCCGCTGATGCGCGCGTTGATGGACAGCGTCGACGTGGCCCCGGGCCCGACCGGGACGACCGTCACGCTGCGCCGGGCGCTCGGCGTTCAGTCCGCGCGGCGCACCAACGGGACGAAGCGCACCGGTTCGAGCTCCTCGCGCA